>NZ_JANJTL010000054.1 GCF_024711105.1 Brevundimonas sp.
TGTACAGAATCTCCCCGGCGTCGGTGAACTTGACGGCGTTCGACAGCAGATTGTGAATCACCTGGCAGACCCGCAGCGGGTCGCCGCGCACCACTGCGGGAATCTCGCCTTCGAGCCGCGTGGTGAAGGTCAGCCCCTTGGCTTCGGCCTGGGCCTGGAAGGGGCCGATGACCCGCTTGTGCAGGTCGTCCACGTTCACGTCGACAACCTCGAAGGTCATCTTGCCAGCCTCGATCTTGGTCATGTCGAGGATGTCGTTGAGCAGCGCCAGCAGGCTGTCGCCCGAGTTGCGTACGATCGAGACGTACTCGCGCTGGGTCGAATCAAGGCGCGTCGCCGACAGCAGCTGGGCAGCGCCCAGCACGCCGTTCATCGGCGTGCGCAGCTCGTGCGAGATGACGCCCAGGAAGGCGGACTTGGCCGTGTTGGCGGCGTCGGCGCGGTCACGCGCGGCCTCCAGCTCCTCGATGAGGTGGGCCTGGTGCTCCTGGAAGGCCTTGATACGGGCCTCCTTCATCAGAGTCATGACCACGTGGACGAACAGGCCAGCGCCGATGAACGGCAGGCAGGCGACGAACGGCCAGAATTGATCCGAACCCCACAGGCTGGCGGCGATGACCGCGCAGACCACCGAATAGGGCGATGAAATCACCATCGCCTGCCGTGGGCTGGAGCGAAGCTGGGTGAAGACCAAGAGATAGCCGCTGACGATGAAGGCCAGGGCCAGCGGCTGGCCGAACGGCGCGCCGGAGAACCAGGCCATGATCGGCGCGACCGCCCAGGCGACGGTGGTGGCGGTGGCGACCGCCGGGAAGATCAGGCCGTAGCCCGTGCCGACGCGGGCGGCGACGCGCTTTTCAAACCAGCCGCGCACGAAGCCCGCGAACAGGGTCAGGGCCAGCCAGCCGGCGGCCGGCGCCGGACCGAGCGCCGCGCCCAACGCCAGGCCCCAACTCAGAATCAGGCCGTAGCGCAGATACTGGGTCTGGAGAATCGCCGACAGGGCCTGGGCCGCCTCGCTCTGCGGTTGACGCATGACGGACGGCTCGTGGGGACGCGCGGTTCCGCCCGATGTCGGTTCGGGTCCAGCCATACGATCCCTCCACCCTCTCCCAAAGGTAGCGGCGATCCTAAGTCCCTGAGTTCTAAGACGAGGTGAACGCGGTTGTGTCGGTTGTCCGTCACTCGTCCGGCGCTAGCGCCCGGATGGACAGGGCATGGACGGGTCCGGCCAGCTGATCCGCGAGACAGGTGTTCACCGCCCGCTGACGCTCCAGGCGCGATTTCCCGCGAAAGGCGTCGGACACGATGCGGACGTTGAAATGGCTCTCGCCCCCCTCGCGGCCATCCATGCCACCCTCGTGATGATGGCCGGCGTGGCGCGCCGAGTCGTCGAGAATCTCCAGCTCGATCGGATCGAACGCCGCCTGCAGCTTGGCGCGAATTGACGCAGCGACGGGTCCTTCGCTCATTCCTGGGGTCCTTTCCTTGAAGGCGGCGCGAACGCGCCTACACTTGCGAGGAATGGACGACGCCTTTCAATACACCCCGCGTTTCACCGACATCCGCGTCAAGCCGCCGAGGCCCGGCGAGGAGGCGGCCGAAGCCGATGTCCTGCGCCTGAAGCCGGGCGAGGTCGCCTGCGAATGGCCGGGCTGCCTCAAGGCGGCCGGCGCGCGTGCGCCCAAGTCGCGCGACATGCCGGGCGCCTATTACGAATTCTGCCAGCCGCATGCGGCCGAATACAACAAGAACTGGAACTTCTTCGCCGGCATGAGCGAGGGCGAGATCCGCGCTCGCCGCGAGGAGGAGCTGACCACAGGCGGCCGCCCTACCTGGAAGATGCAGGCCGGCAAGCTGTCGCGCGAGGCCGCCGCTTTCGCAGCAAAGTTCGGAACGGGAAGCAACGCGGGGACCGGTTCCTGGCGGGACACCTTCGACGTGTTCGGCTCGAGCCGTCGTCGCGCCGAGCCGGCGGCGGAGCCGGGCGCGCACCTCGGCAAGCTGGAGCGCAAGGCCCTGGCCGACCTCGACCTGGAGCCCGGCGTCGACGCCGCCCGCATCCGCATGCGCTACCACGACCTCATCAAGCGCTGTCACCCCGACATGAACGGCGGCGACCGCGGCGCCGAGGACAAGCTCCAGCGGGTGCTCGCCGCCTTTCGCACGCTGAAGAAGGCGGGATTGGCTTAGTCCAGGGTGGTCCGGTAGCGGAGCATCGCCAGGGTCGAGACGGCCAGCACGAAGACCACCAAGGCGAACAGGCTCGGGCCTGCGTTCTCGAGGCCGACCCCCTTCAGCAGCGAGCCGCGCACCACCCTCAGGAAATGGGTGACCGGGATGGCGGTCCCCAGCGCCTGGGCCCACTCCGGCATGCCGCGAAACGGGAACATGAAGCCGGACAGCAGGATGGACGGCAGGACGTAGAAGAAGCTCATCTGCATGGCCTGCAGCTGGCTGCGGGCGACGGTCGAGATGAGAAAACCGAGCGCCAGCGACCCCACGATGAACAGGGTCAGGCCCAGGCCGAAGGCGATCCAGCCGCCCTGCATGGGCACGGAAAACAGCACCCGCGCCAGGATCAGGATCACGGCCGACTGGATCAGGCCGACCAGGACATAGGGCGCCAGCTTGCCGGCCATGACCTCGAGCGGCTGCGCCGGCGTGGCCAGAAGCCCCTCCATGGTGCCGCGCTCGCGCTCGCGCGCCATGCCCAGCGAGGTCATCATGACCAGGGTCATGGACAGGATGACGCCCAGCAGGCCCGGCACGATGTTGTAGGCGCCGATCGCCTCTGGATTGTAGCGGCGGTGCACGACCACCTCGAACGGCGCAGCGCCGCCTTGCCGCGCCGCCAGCGGCCCGGTCAGGTCGCGGGCCAGGGCCTGTTGCGGCAGGGCGGACAGGGCCGCCACGGCCCCGGAGGTCGCGGAAGGATCGGCGGCGTCGGCCTCGATCAGGATCTGGGCCTCGTCGCCCCGGACCACTCGCCGGGTGAAGTCACCGGGGATGATCACCGCGAACTGGACCTCGCCCCGTTCCAGCGCCCGGTCCAGCTCCGCCTGGCTGCGCGCCTCAAGCGTCACGTCGAAGTAGCCTGAGTTGGTGAGGGCGGTCAGGACCGAGCGGGAGAAGGCGCCATTGTCTTGCACCAGCACCGCCGTCGGGAGGCGGCGGGGATCGTCGTTGATCGCATAGCCGAACAGCATCAGCTGGATGACCGGCAGGACCAGGATCATCGCATAGGTCAGCCGGTCGCGCGTCAGCTGGACGAACTCCTTGACCAGGATGGCCCAGGTGCGGGTGAGCGAGAACATCAGGCGGCGGTCCGATCGGACCGCAGGTCCGCGATCAGCTGGATGAAGACGTCCTCAAGCGTGGGCGGGACCTCCCGCCAGGTCAGGGGCGCCTTCCGATAGGGGGCGATGGCGGCCTCCAGGGCGGCGCGGTCGCGGCCGGAGACGTGCAGGGTCGTCCCGAAGGCGGCGGCCATGTCCACGCCCGCCCTGGCTCGAAGCTCGGGCGCCAGCCGGTCCGCGCCGGGACCCTCGGCGTTGAAGGTGATCAGGCCGGACTCGGCGATCACCGTCTCGGCCACGCCGCGCGCCAGGGTCCGGCCGCCGGCGATGTAGGCGATCTCATGACAGCGCTCGGCCTCGTCCATGTAGTGGGTGGAGACCAGGACCGTGACGCCCTCGGCCGCCAGGGCGTGGATCTCGTCCCAGAAGGCGCGGCGGGCCTCCGGGTCCACGCCGGCCGTGGGCTCATCGAGCAGCAGCAGCTCCGGCGCGTGGAGCGTGGCGCCCGCCAGGGCCAGCCGCTGCTTCCAGCCGCCCGACAGCGTGCCGCCCAGCTGGCGGCGGCGCGCCTCCAGGCCCAGTCTTTCAAGCGCCGCCTGCACGCGCGCGCTGCGGTCGGCCAGCTCATGGACCCGCGCGACGAACATCAGATTTTGCTCGATGGTCAGGTCCTCGTAGAGCGAGAACTTCTGGGTCATGTAGCCGACGCGGCGCTTGATCTCGCGCGCCTGGCGGATGACGTCGAACCCGAGCACCGTCCCCTCACCGCTGTCTGGCGTCAGCAGGCCGCACAGCATGCGCAGGGTGGTGGTCTTGCCCGCGCCATTGGGACCGAGAAAGCCGCAGATGCGACCCCGCTCGACGGTGATGCCGAAGTCCCTCACCGCGTGCAGAGCCCCGAACGACTTGTTCAGGCCGCGCACGTCGATGACGGCGCTCACGGCCGGCCCGCCAGCGGTTCGACGTCGACCGGCAGTCCAGGGTTCAGACGGCGGCCGACCTCGGGCGTGGCCTCAATGCGATAGACCAGCCGATCCCTGGAGCCCCGGGCGTAGAGAACCGGCGGCGTGAACTCTGGCCGAGGGCTGATCCAGCGGATGACAGCGCTCATCGGCTCGCCGCAGCCGTCACAGGTGAAGCGCACTGTTCCGCCCGGCCGATAGCGGGCCAGCTCGGCCTCCGGCACGAAAAAGACCAGGCGCACCCGGTCGTCGGGAAGCAGCGCCATGACCGGCTGGTTGGCCGGCGCCCATTCGCCGGGCTCAAAGAAGACCTCCTCGACATGGGCGTCCGTCGGCGCGGCGGGCGACAGCTGATCGAGGCGGGCCTGGACCTCCCTCAGCCCACCCTGGGCCTGGGCGGCCTGCTGCTCGGCCTGGCGCACGGCGTCGCGGCGGGCGCCCAGCGTCGCCACCTCGCGCCGCCTGCGGACCGCGGCGGTCTGGGCCCGGGCGGCGTCGCGCGCGGCGCGGACCTGATCCAGCCGGGCCGGCGCATAGATGCCTTGGCGCACCAGGGGCTCGATCCGGGCGTAGTCGGCCTCGGCCTGGCGCTCCGCCGCCTCGGCGGCCGCCAGTTCGGCGTCGAAGACGTCAAGTTCCTGGGGGCGCTGGCCCTGACGAAGGTCGTCGGCGCGGGCTTCGGCGGCGCCGACGGCGGCCTCGGCGCTCTGGGCCTGGGCGGCCTGGACGGAAGGATCGATCAGGAATGTGCGGCCCCCGGCCCGAACGTCCTGCCCCTCACGCACATAAAGGGCCGTCACGGCGCCCGACACGGGCGCTGAAAGATAGACCCGGTCGCCCTCCACATAGCCCGTCAGGGTCCTGTTGGCCGGCTCGCGCAGGAAGACAGCCCAAGCCACGGCCCCGATGGCCAATGCTACGACCACTCCGATGAACAGGCGCCGGCGGTTCATGGCTTCATCCCCTTTAGGACCGTCTCGAGATGCTGCGCGGCCAGGGCGGGGACATCGATCGGCGTGGCCCCGATCGGCTCGAAGGTCTCGCGCCAGACTAGGCTGAGCAGCATCGGGCCCATGAGACCGAAGGCGAAGGCGCGCGGGTCGCCCGGACGCACCTCCCCGCGCTCCTGCGCGGCGCGGATCATGTCGCTGAACAGCTCCACGCCCGGCAGGACCACGGTCTCGTGCCAGATGGCGGCCAGCTCGGGCTGGGTGCGGCTCTCGGCGATGACCAGCTTCGCGACGCCCGAGATGCGGCGGTCGGTGATGACCCGGGCGGCGAGCGCCGGATAGGCGGCGCGGAGCGCGATCTCCAGGCTGGGCGCGGTCTCGGCCACGGCCTTGACCGCTTCGATATTGGGCGTGACCGCGTCCCGGACCACCGCGCGGAACAGGTCGGCCTTGGCCTCAAAATACAGATAGACCGCCCCCTTGGAGACGCCCGCTCGACGCGCGACCTCCTCCATGCGGGTGGCCTTGAAGCCGCTCTCGGCGAAAACCTCGAGGGCGGACTCCAAGATTTCCTTAGGCCGCGCCTCGGGACGACGACGGAACTTGGGCTCGCCCGGCGGCAACATGAGCACGTCCTGATAACTGACTAGTCAGTTATATACTCTGCCCCGACCCTTCGGTAAAGCACGGTTCTGTGAAATCTTGAGCTGATGCGGGTCTGGCTAGCGAACCGGTCTGTGGTCACGCCGGTTGAGCCGGTTCACGCCGCGCTCTAAACGGACGCCATGACCTCCCCGCTCGACGCCAGCCCTGATCCGCTCCTCACGCTCGAACCGCACCGGCAGGTGACGGTGCGCGAGGCGTTCGGGGTCGATTCCGACATGCGCGTGCCGGCCTTCACCGAGCGCGACAGCCATGTGCCGGACATCGACGAGGCCTATCGCTTCGATCCCCAGACCACGCTGGCCATCTGCGCCGGCTTCGCCTTCGACCGGCGGGTCATGGTCCAGGGCTATCACGGCACCGGCAAGTCGACGCACATCGAGCAGGTCGCCGCCCGCCTCAACTGGCCGATGGTGCGGGTCAACCTCGACGCCCACGTCAGCCGGATCGATCTCGTCGGCAAGGACGCCATCGTCCTGAAGGACGGCAAGCAGGTCACCGAGTTCCGCGAGGGCATCCTGCCCTGGTCGATCCAGCGTCCCATCGCCCTTGTCTTCGACGAATACGACGCCGGCCGCCCGGACGTGATGTTCGTGATCCAGCGCGTGCTCGAGGCCCAAGGCAAGCTGACCCTGCTGGACCAGAACCGAGTCATCCGGCCGAACAAGTGGTTCCGCCTGTTTTCGACGACCAACACCATCGGTCTGGGCGACACCTCGGGTCTCTATCACGGCACCCAGCAGATCAATCAGGGCCAGATGGACCGCTGGTCGATCGTGACCACGCTCAACTACCTCGACCACGACGTTGAGGCCGAGATCGTGCTGGCCAAGGCGCCGGAATGGAACACCACCGACGGCAGGCGCGCCATCGCGGCCATGGTCCGCGTCGCCGACATGACCCGCAACGCCTTCATGAACGGCGACATCTCGACTGTCATGAGCCCGCGCACCGTCATCACCTGGGCCCAGAACGCCACCATCTTCGGCGGCGACATCGGCACGGGCTTTCGCCTGACCTTCCTGAACAAGTGTGATGAGCTGGAACGGCCCACCATCGCCGAGTTCTACCAGAGGGCGTTCGGAGAGGACCTGCCCGAGGCGGCGACGCGGGTGAAGGTCAGCTAGGCCCTCACCACTCCAGCACCCGACCGTTCCAGCCGATGAAGCGGTGCTCGTTGCGGCCGGCGTTGGCTTCGATCTGGTCGGCGATGCCGCGCACGCTGGTGGGGACGTCAATGGTGGCGCCGGGGCCGCCCATGTCGGTCTGGACCCAACCGGGATTGACCGAGAGCACGGCGATCCCGCGCGGCTGAGCGGCGCGGACCCACAGGCTGCGGGCCAGCATGTTCTGCGCGGCCTTGGAGGCGCGGTAGGCGTCGTAGCCGCCGGAGGTGTTGTCGGCGATCGAGGCCAAGCCGGTGGACATGAAGGCGACCACGCCGGTCCTGTCGCGCACGCGGCCGATCAGGTCCCAGGCCAGGCGGACCGGACCGAAGGCGTTGGTCTGCATGACCCGGTCGACCTCGGCGTCCGATGCCGTCTCCAGGTCGGCCGGCCCCATGACCCCGGCGTTGAGGAACAGCAGGTCGAGCGGGCCGTCGATGCGTCCTGCCAAGGCCTTGCGATCCGCGTCGATGGCGACGTCGGCGCGCTCGACGGTCAGGCGATCGGCGTCGGGCAGCCCCTTCAGCGCCGCCTCGCCCTCGTCGTCACGGACGGTGGCGATGACCCGCCAGCCGCGACTCAAATACTCCTCGGCGAGGCCGAGGCCGATCCCGCGCGAGGCGCCCACGATCAGAGTGGTTTGATCTTTCATAAACTCTCTCCGAAGGCCTTGCCGGCGGACAATGGCTGACACCGGATCAGCCGGGAGTCGGCCACGGCAGCCTGCCGATGGGTGACCGCCTCGCGGTAGGTGGGGTCGCGGAGCATGTCGATGAAGGCCTGGCCGGAGGGATATTCAGCGATGAAGGCCAGGTCCCAGGCCTCGTCCGCCGGGCCGATGACCGTCAGTTCGGGCCGACCGAGCCAGACCTGGCGCCCCCCGGCCCGGGCGAAGGGCTCGGCGGCGGCCCGGCCGTAGAGCCCGTAGGCCTGGGCGCCGGTGTGGCCGGCGTCGGCCTCGGCATGCCCGTCCGGATAGGCGGCCAGGTCGCGAAACCTGAGCAGGTTGATCATGCCGACGGGCCGATCGAGCGGCAGGTCGCGGAACTGGGCCATGATCTCGCGCGTCGGGTCGATGTGTCCGGTCATTGTTCTCGCCTGATCAAGCTGTTGCGCACCGGTCCCTTCCGGCGCGATGCTGCGGGCCGCAGCTTATGCGGGATGCTGGTGATGCGGATACGACAGATGATGCTTCTGGTCGCGGCCCTGGGGCTTGGCGGCTGTCCGCCTCTGGTCCAGCCCGCCTTCGCGCCGCCGGTCGATGAGCCGGCGTTCGGCTGGCTGCAGGCCCAGCACGGCGGCGGGCCCATCAGCGTGCGTTATGAGGTCTATGGGCCCGAGCAGATGTCGGCCTGCGGCGTCGTCGCCGACGGCCATGAGGCCGATGCGCCGCGTCGCCTCTTCGCGTACCGCCTGCATGACGACGAGGCCGGAGACGGCGTCGGCTGGCTGGGACCGACGGTCACCGGCGAGCGAGGCTGGACCGAGGCCGACTGCCTGGCTCGGCTCGAAGCGCTGGCGCCTTAGGCCGCGCAGGCCTCGAAACCGGCCCTGAGCGCGGCCTCGTCGAGGTTGCGGCCAATGAAGACCGCCCGGCTCCAGCGGCGCTCATCTGGGCGCCAGGGGCGCTGAAGGTCGCCCTCGAGCAGCATGTGCACGGCCTGGAAGACCAGCCGGCGGTCCTCGCCCTTCACGTCGATGATGCCCTTGGCGCGCAGGATGTCGGGGCCCTGTTCGGCCAGCAGCTTGTCCAGCCAGCGTGTGAAGGCCGCGCCGTCGATGGGTCGGTCCAGCGACAGGGACACGCCCTTGATGTCGTCCTGGTGCGCATGCCCGCGCGGGCCGTGGTGATGGTCGTGGCCGTGCTCGTGGTGGTCGTCGTGGCCGCAGTGCTCGTCGTGGACGTGGCCCGGCGCGCCGTGGTCCGGATTGTCGAACTGGGGACGGAGCTCGACGATGCGGTCGAGATCGAAGCCGTTCAGGCCCAGCACCGCATCCAGCGGCACATTGGCCCGCTCGGCCCGTCGGATGGGGGCCAGCGGGTTCAGGGCCCGCAGGCGCGCTTCCACCGCCTCGAGCCCCGCTTCGTCCACGAGGTCGGTCTTGTTGAGGATGATCTGGTCGGCGAAGGCGACCTGCTCGCGCGCCTCCTTCGAGTCATCCAGCCGCTGCATGACGTACTTGGCGTCGACCAGGGCCGTGACGCTGTCGAGCCGCGTCCTCGCCTTGACGTCCTCGTCCATGAAGAAGGTCTGGGCGACCGGCCCCGGATCGGCGAGGCCCGTGGTCTCGACGATGATGGCGTCAAAGCCGCCCTTGCGCTTCATCAGGCCCGAGACGACGCGGATCAGGTCGCCGCGCACCGTGCAGCAGACGCAGCCGTTGTTCATTTCGAAGACTTCCTCGTCGGCGCCGACGACGAGGTCGTTGTCGATGCCGATCTCGCCGAACTCGTTGACGATCACGGCGTAGCGCTTGCCGTGGTCCTCGGTGAGGATGCGGTTCAGGAGCGTGGTCTTGCCGGCGCCGAGGTAGCCGGTCAGCACGGTCACAGGGATCTGGGCGGGCGCGTTCATGGCGCGTCACTTAGTGTGCGAAGGGCCCGGACGAAAGGCGTCAGATCCAGTCGCCCCGCCGTTCGCGAATGCGCGCCGCCGAACGAGCCTCATCCGAGGGGTCGAAGCTGCGCGGCTCTTCCGCGACGCGCGCCATGCTCTCGTACTCCCCCGCCAGTTCGTTCAGGGCGTCAGCGACATCACCCGGCGCGAGTCCTCGCGCCAGCCGGCGGCATCGCGACGCCTGCTCCTTCAATCTTTCTGCCGTTTCAATCATCACCTAATCCGCCGCTTCGGCGGCTCATTTCTGTCCAACGGAACACATTAGGTCCGGGAAGGTTCGAGCGCGGCTATAAGAAATACAGAGGCTTAACAGTCAGCGCAGCCGTCCCGCCCGGGCGTCTCGATCTGAATCGTCGCGTGACCGACGCCGAAACGGGCCTTCAGCATGGCCGCCGTCTCGGCGAGGAATCCGGGCGGCGCAGGCGCGTCGCGCACCAGATGGACCGTCAGGGCGCGCTCCGTCGTGGACAGGCTCCAGACATGCAGGTGGTGGGCTTCGGTCACGCCGGGCAGGGACGACAGGGCCGTCTTCACCTCGTCCACGTCCAGGCCGGCAGGCGCGCTGTCGAGCGCCATGTCCAGCGACTCGCGCAGCAGGCCCCAGGTTCCCCACAGAATGACCGCCACGATGAGCAGGCCGGTGACCGGGTCGATCCAGCTCCAGCCAGTCAGGAAGATCAGGCCACCGGCCACGACCACGCCGAGCGAAACCGCGGCGTCGGACAGCATGTGCAGCCAGGCGCCGCGCGCGTTCAGGTCGTGATGACGGGCCGACATGAACAGCAGCGCCGTGCCCAGATTCAGGACGAAGCCGACGCCGGCCACGATCATCACCGTCGAGGACGCGACCTGCGGCGGCGCGGTCAGCCGGTGACTGGCCTCGATGGCGATGGCGCCGCAGACGAAGATGAGCAGCACCGCGTTGCCCAGAGCCGCGAGCACGGTGGCCTTGCGAAAGCCGTAGGTGCGCCGGCGGCTCGGCGCCCGGCGCGCCAGCCAGGCCGCCCCGCCCGCCAGGGCCAGCCCGAGGACGTCGGACAGGTTGTGACCGGCGTCGGCCACCAGCGCCGTCGATCCCGCGAGCAGGCCATAGACGAACTCCACCGCCACGAAGGCGAGGTTGATGACCAGGGCCAGGCCATAGCGCCAGTCCCCCGGCGGCGCGTGATGATGGTGGCCGTGCGCATGGCCGTGATCGTGAGAGTGGCCGTGGTCGTGGGAGTGAGAATATCCGCTCATGCGGGATGGGTCGCCACGAAGACAGCCAGGGCGATCAGGGCCAGGCCGAGAATCGCACCTTCATACCGCGCCAGCCGGTGGAGGCGGAAGCGTTCCACGCCGGCCATCGCCAAGCTGGAGAGGGCGACCATGCCGACCACCGTCCCGGCCGCGAAGGCCAGGGTGAGCAGCGCCACCACGCCCCAACCGTGCACGCCGGCCCCAACATAGACGGGCAGGAGCGCCTCGCCCGGAGACAGGGCCAGAAGCCCGATCAGACCCCAGGCCGCCGTCGCGTCCGTCACGCGCGGCCGCTCGGCCGCCTGGGCGCCGACGCCCGCGAGCGCCGGCGAACGACGCCAGGCCCGGGCCAGGTACCAGAGGCCGAACGCCGCCAGCACCGCCGCCGCCGCATAGGGCATGAGCCGGGTCACCAGCGGGATCGCCGCGCCCGCGGCCGTCAGGGCCGAGCCCACCAGGGCCGTGGATCCGATATGAGCCAGTGCGGCCAGGGCCGCGACACTGCCGACCGTCGCCGTCCGCCATCCTTGCGCACGGCCCACCGCCACGAACGGCAACCAGTGCGTCGGCAGGGCCGCATGCACCAGCGCCGCCAGGAATCCCGTGGCCGCCAGGGACGTCACGGACGCCTGGCCAAGATCGCCTGAAAGGTCGAACGGGAGCGACATGGCCCCCGCCCTACAATGTTATAGTGTAACGGTCCAGCCCGCTCAGCGCGGGGCCATCCGGATCGCGCCGTCCAGGCGCACGCATTCGCCGTTCAGATAGACGTTGCGCACCATCTCCAGCACCAGGGACGCGTACTCGTCCGGCCGGCCCAGCCGCTTCGGGAAGGGAATGGACGCGGCCAGAGCGTCCTGCACGTTCTGCGGCATGCCGGCCATCATCGGCGTCATCATGATGCCCGGCAGGATGGTGTTCACCCGCACGCCCTCGTTCATCAGGTCGCGCGCCACCGGCAGGGTCATGGCGTAGACCCCGCCCTTGGACGCCGAATAGGCCGCCTGGCCGATCTGGCCGTCCTGGGCCGCGACGGACGCCGTGTTGACGATCAGGCCGCGCTCGCCGTCATCCATCGGATCCAGCGTCAGCATGCCCGCCGCCGCCCGAGACAGGCAGCGGAACGAGCCGATCAGGTTGATCTGCAGCACCCGCTCGAAGGCGGCCATGTCGTGCGCCTTGATGACCGAAGGGTCGGCTTTGTCGCGCCCCACCGTCTTCTGGCCGATGGCGATTCCGGCGCAGTTGACCAGGATCCGCTCCTGGCCGTTGACCGCGCGGGCCTTCTCGAAGCCGTGGTCGACGCTCTCGTCCGAGGAGACATCGACCTTGCAGAAAACACCGCCGAGCTCGCGTGCGACAGCCGTGCCGACCGTCTCGTTCAGGTCGAAGACGGCCACCTTCACGCCTTGCGCCGCCAGCGCCCGCGCCGTCGCCTCGCCGAGGCCCGAGGCGCCGCCGGTGACGACCGCCGAGATCGAACCATCGAGTTTCATCCGGATTGTCCTATGTTGCAGAGCAGTGGCGAACGCGCCGAGCGCGAGGATTTAGCCGTCATGGCGAGGAAGGCCAACACCGCCCCCGATGGGGCCGAGGCGACGATCGATCCGTCCCGCGCCCTGGTTCCATCGGTCGTTCAGGTCAACGAGGCGCGTGTCCGCCGCGGATTCTGGCCGAAGGTGGCTCGGACCGCCGCCCGGATTCCCTTTGCTCGGGATCTCGTGGCCGTCTGGTACTGCGCGCGCGACCCCCAGACGCCGCCCGCGGCCAAGGGGATCATGCTGGCGGCCCTCGCCTACTTTGTCCTGCCGACAGACGCCATTCCCGACGTTCTGGCCGGGGTCGGTTTCACGGACGATGCGGCCGTGATCGCCGCGGTCCTGTCGATGCTGGGCGCCAATCTCAAGCCACGGCACCGTCTGCGCGCCGAGGAGACCCTGACGCGGCTGACTAGCGACGAGACCGAATCCAGCCGGTGATCGACAGCCGGGGCGCCCCGGCGAACGGCGCCACGATCGACACCGCATGGTCGGCCGGCACCTTGAAGACGTTCAGGCTGTTGAAGGCGGGCGCGAAGGCTTCCTCGACGTGCCCGTCCGGCCCCAGGAACTGGAGCAGCCCGCCCCAATCCGTCCGCCACTCGCGGCTCAGCCCCAGGACATAGGCGTACAGGCGCCCGTGGTCCTCGCGCGCATCGTCGTGCCGGGTGAGAAAGTGCCCTTGCACATAGCGTGTCGCCTGGCAGTCGACGAAGCTCGCTTCGTCCCGCCCCGTCAGGCGGCGCGCGAAATCCAGAAACGGGCCGTTCAGGAAGTCGTCGGCCTCCATCAACGCCGACGGGACCGGCCCTCCGGCCGCCCGCGTCTCGGTGATGCGGAAGCGGTCGAACAGGTACTGGAAAGCGCGCTCGGCCTCCATCCAGACCTGCTGGTAGAGCCCATGCTGCTGGTCCGGCGGGAAGCGTTCGAAGGTGTCGACAGGCACGTCAGCGCCGCGTCCGCCGATGTTGATCGAGCGGCTCCAGGGTGTTTCGCGCTCGAGCGCGGTCCTGAGCCGCTCGGCGGCGGCCTGCGTCAGGATCTCGGGGATGTGGGCTCGGCCGGTCGTGGCCAGCCGCTCTGCAAAGGCGCCGAGGTCGAGTTCCGGATTCACCGCCAGGGACACTCAGACCTCCTGCTGGAACCAGCCGCTGATCGCCAGGCGGGGCGCCTGGGCGAAGCTGGCCACCTGGCTGACCGCGTGCGCCATCGGCACCCTGAAGACATTGAGGCTGTTGAATCCGGGCGTGAACCCCTGCTCCACATGACCATCGGAGCCGTGGAACAGCAGCAGTCCGCCCCAATCGGGCCGCCAGGGGCGCGTGAAGTTGAGCACGAAGGCATAGAGGCGCGCACCCTTGCCGTCGTTATCGCTGTGGGCCGTAAGAGCATGGCCTGGGAGAAACCGCGTGGCCTGGGCCTCACAGCTG
Source organism: Brevundimonas sp. (assembly GCF_024711105.1). Taxonomy (GTDB): domain Bacteria; phylum Pseudomonadota; class Alphaproteobacteria; order Caulobacterales; family Caulobacteraceae; genus Brevundimonas. The sequence continues at coordinate 13,866 of NZ_JANJTL010000054.1, forward strand.
GTGATCCGGTCGTCGCCGGTGAGGCGGCGCATGAAACCGAGCACCGCCTCGCCGTTCAGGAAGCTCTCGAAGGCCTCCAGCCTGTCGCCGCGGGCCAGGCCGAACCGCTTCTCCGAACTCAGCCGGCGGCTGTCGTAGATGTACTGCATCTGGCCCGCCGCACCGTCGAGGACGGCTGCGTCCAGCCATTCGCGATGCTTGGCCTCGATGGGCTCCTCGCCGTCCAGGGGCGCGCTGAAGGAGCCGGACTTGAGATGAACCGAGCGGTACCAGCCTCGCTCGGAGCGAAGGATCTCGCCGACTTCCTCGGCGCTCTGGTCAGCGAGGAAACGGGGCAGGTGGAGCCGGCCCGTCTCAGCAAGGCGCGCACCGAGCGCGCCCGGATCGACGGCCGGGTTCAAGGCGAAGTCGCTCATTCGACCTCGACGACGACCTTGCCGAGCGCGCTGCGTCCGGCCAGGGCCGCGATGGCCTCTCCGGCCCGAGCGAAGGGAAACACCTTAGACACGCGTGGCCGGATCGTGCCTTCGGCGTAGAAGCGGACAAGGTCGGCCATATTGGCGGCGTGCAGTTCCGGCTCGCGCTCGACGTGCGCGCCCCAGAACACTCCGATCACCGACACCGACTTAAGCAGCGTCAGGTTCAGCGGCAGGGCCGGAATGCCGGCCGGGAAGCCGACCACCAGGAAACGGCCGTTCCAGTCCATGGCCCTGAGCGCCGGCTCGGCGTAGCCGCCGCCGACCACGTCCAGAACCACGTCCGGGCCGTCGCGGCCGCAGGCCAGCTTGATCTCGCCCGACAGCTCCTTCTGGGCCGCCTTGTCCATCTCACCCGAGGGGTAGATCAGGCCGTTGTCCGCCCCCAGCTCTAGCGCGAACTGAACCTTGTCGTTGGTCGAGGCCGCGGCCACGACGCGCGCGCCCATGGCCTTGCCCAGCTCGACGGCGGCCGAGCCGACGCCGCCCGCCGCGCCCGGAATGAACAGGGTTTCGCCCGCCTTCAGCCCCGCCCGGTCCTTGAGGGCGTAGTAGGCGGTGCCATAGGTCATCAGGAAGCCGGCGGCCTCCGTGAACGGCATGGCGTCGGGGATCTTCATGCAGCGCCCGGCGTGGACCGCCACCCGCTCCTGCAGGCCGCCCCAGCCGGTCATGGCGGCGACGCGGTCGCCTTTCCTAAATCCCTTGACGCCTTCGCCCACCGCCTCGACCACGCCCGCGATTTCGCCGCCGGGCGCGAACGGGCGCTGCGGCTTGAACTGGTACTTGTCCTCGATGATCAGCACGTCGGGAAAGTTGATCCCGACCGCCTTCACCTCGATCACAACCTGCCCCTTGCCGGGCGTCGGATCCTCCATCTCCTCCAGAGACAGGGTTTCGGGCCCACCCACGGCTTTCGACAGGATCGCGCGCACCAGAACACCCCCGCTCGCGTTGAAGAGGCCGGCACGCTAATCAGCCGCCGGGGCCCGGGTAAAGGGGCCGTCAGTACGGGAATCACCATGGGTCGCTACGCGCTGGTTCTGCACGGAGGGGCCGGCGCCCGTCGGGGCGTCGACTATTCCCGCGAGGTTCCGCACATGCGCGGCCTGGTGAAGGTCGCCCGCGAGCGGCTGGCGGCGGGCGCCTCGGCGCTCGACGTCGCGGTCGAGACCGTGGTCGCGCTCGAGGACTCAGGCCTGTACGTCGCCGGGCGCGGGGCCTCGCCCAACCTCGACGGCGCCTATGAGCTGGACGCCAGTCTGATGGACGGCGCCACACAGGCCGCCGGCGCCGTGGCTGCGCTCCAGGGCTTCCGCAATCCGATCCTGGCGGCGCGGCGGGTGATGGAGGCGACGCCGCACGTGCTGCTGGCCGGAGAGGGCGCCGCCGCCTTCTGCCGCGATCAGGGGCTGGAGCCGGTCGCCGACCCTGAGACCTGGTTCACCCAGGCGGGCAAAGGTGACGACAATCATCCGCCGGGCGTGCTGGCGCACGGCACCGTCGGCTGCGTGGTGCTGGACGCCTCGGGACGGATGGCCGCGGCCACCTCCACCGCCGGCGTCTTCGGCAAGATGCCAGGCCGTGTGGGCGACACGCCGGTGCCCGCCGCCGGAACCTGGGCCGACAGCCACGCGGCGGTGTCGGGCACCGGCCAGGGCGAGTACTTCCTGCGCACCGCCGCCTGCGCCCAGACCTCTTGGCGGGTCGCGGCCGGCGCCTCGATTTCGGAGGCCGCAGAGGCGGTCATCGCGGAAATCGGCCGCCTGGGCGGGGACGGGGGCCTGATTGCGCTCGACCGCGAAGGCCGCATCGCCATGCCCTACAACAGCCAGGGCATGAAACGCGCCTGGCTCACCGCCGACGGCGAGGTGGGGGTGGCGGTCTTCGACGAAGGGCCGAGGGCGGCCTGACGGCCTACTTGCCGGGGATCAGCTGCTCGCCGGTTTCGGCGTCGGACATGCGGAAGTCGAATTCGAGCTCGGGCGTCTGGCCGACCTCGTAGACGATTTCCTGGATGATGGCGTTGTCCTTGCCGAAGACCAGGACTTTGGGCTTCATCTGGTAGAGGTCGCCCGGCTCGACGTAGGTCGAGGCGGCGATGATCACCTCGTCGCCTTTCTGGCAGGTGCGCGCAGCCGAACCGTTCAGCACGCAGCAGTTGGAGCCCGGCTCGCCGAAGATGACGTAGGTCATGATCCGGGCGCCGGAGTTCTTGTTCCAGATCTCCACGAACTCGAGCGGATGGATGCCCACGCGCTGGCACAGCAGGGGATCGAGGGTGATCGAGCCCTGGTAGGCGAGGTCGGCGCCGGTCACGGTCAGGCCGTGGAGCTTGGCGCGGAGGACGCGGATCTTGCTCATGACAGGATTACATATGGGGAGGAGGAGGCCCGGCTTCTAGCAGATCGGCGCTCGTCCGGCGACCGAATATTGTGCAGGTGCGAAGGCCGGGTGGGCATGGCATAAGGCCCGCCTCCCCGGAACGAGGATCGCTCACCCATGCGGACCACCGTCTTCGACCTGGCGAAACAAAAGGCCGAGGGCCGCCGCTTCGCCATGCTGACCGCCTACGACTTCCCCTCGGCCCGCATCGCCGAGGCGGCTGGCGTGCCGGTGGTGCTGGTCGGGGACTCCATGGGCAACGTCGTCCACGGCGCGCCGAACACCCTGGGCGTCACCGTCGATGACATCTGCCGGGCCTGCCAGTCGGTGGTGCGCGCGACCGAGAGCGCGATGGTCGTGGCCGACATGCCGTTCCTCAGCTTCGTCGACGAAGCGACCTCCATCCGCAACGCCGGCCGCTTCATGACCGAGGGCGGCGTCCAGGCCGTGAAGATCGAAGGCGGCGGCTCGGTGGTCCCGGTCGCGCGCCGCCTTGTCGAGCTGGGCATCCCGGTCATGGGGCATCTCGGCTTCACGCCCCAGTCGGCCGGTGTGATCGGCCTGAAGGTCCAGGCCAAGGACGCCGAAGGCGCGCGCCGGCTGATCGAGGATGCGCTGGCCCTGCAGGAGGCCGGCTGTTTCTCGCTGGTGCTGGAGCTGGTGCCCGCCGCTCTGGCCGCCGAGGTGACGCGCCGCCTGACCATCCCGACCATCGGCATCGGCGCGGGGCCCGACTGCGACGCCCAGGTTCAGGTCTGGCACGACCTGCTGGGCCTGTTCGACGGCCGCTCGCCGCGGCACGCCAAGCGCTACGCCGAGATCGGCGCCCTGATGAAGGAGGCGGTGGCGGCCTACGTCGCCGACGTCGAATCCGGCGCCTTTCCGACCGAGGCCCAGTCCTCGAAGATGGACTCCGCCACGCTCGACGAGGCGCTGGGCGCCGTCTACGGCGCGGGCGAGCGGTGAAGGTCCTCACCACCCGGGCCGAGGTCCGCGAGGCCCGCCAAGCCTTCGGCCGCCTCGGCTTCGTCCCGACCATGGGCTACCTGCACGAGGGCCACCTCAGCCTCGTGCGCGCCGCAAGGGCGCGGATGGGCGCGGTGGCGGTCTCCATCTTCGTGAACCCGACCCAGTTCGCCCCGACCGACGACCTGGCCCGCTACCCGCGCGACCTGGAGCGGGACCTCGCCCTGCTTAAGGCAGCGGGCTGCGACCTCGTCTTCACGCCGGGCGTCGAGGAGATCTATCCGGCCGGCTTCTCCACCCGCGTCGAGGTCGATGGCGTCACCGCGCCGCTCGAGGGCGCCGTTCGCCCCGGCCACTTTTCCGGCGTGGCGACGGTGGTGCTCAAGCTGTTCAACATCGTCCGACCGGACGCCGCCTGGTTCGGCCAGAAGGACGCCCAGCAGTGCGCCGTCCTGCGCCGCATGGCCGCCGACCTCGACCTGCCCGTCGAAGTCATCGTGGCCCCGACCGTGCGCGAGCCGGACGGCCTGGCCATGTCCAGCCGCAACGTCTACCTCGCCCCGCCCGAGCGGGCCGCGGCCGTCGTGCTGATCCGGGCGCTTCGCGCCGCCGAGGCCGCCTTCGAGACCGGAGAACGAAACGCCGACCGGCTGCGCGAGGTCATGTCGGATGTCCTCGCCGCCGAGCCCCTGGCCCGGCCGGACTATGTCTCCATCGCCAACCCGGACACCCTGGCCGAGCTGGAGACGGTCGACGCTCGCGGCGCCCTGGCCTCGCTGGCGGTGCGGATCGGCTCGACCCGGCTGATCGACAATCTGCTTTTGGGCGACGCCGCTCAGAAGTGGCTGAGGTAGCCGCCGTCCACCACCAGCACATGGCCGGTCACGTAGGAGGCCGCGTCCGAGGCCAGAAACACCGCCGCGCCCGCGATCTCGGACGGTTCGCCCCACCGGCCGAGCGCCGTGCGGCGCGACAGCCATTCGGCGACCTTGGGGTCCCGCGCATAGTCGGCGTTGGTCTCGGTGCGGAAATAGCCCGGGGCAATGGCGTTGACCGTGACCCCCCTGGGGCCCAGCTCGGCCGCCAAGCCGCGCGTTAGGGCGTCGAGCCCGCCCTTGGCCATGGTGTAGGCGGCGTCGCCGGCCCGCGCGATCGGGCCGGCGATCGAGGTGAGGTTGATGACGCGTCCGCCGGGTCCCATCCGGGCCGCGGCCTCGCGGCTGATCAGGAAGGCCGAGACCAGATTGACCTCGATCATCTTGCGGACCGAGGGCATGTCAAACTCGGCCAGCGGACGCCGGTCGCGCATTCCGACCGCGTTGACCAGAATGTCCAGCCTCTCCAGAGACTGGACCGCGTTTCGGGTCGCCGTCTCGTTGGCCAGGTCGAAGGACAGGGGCGAGGCGCGGCCGCCGCGATCGGCCACGATCCGGGCCGTCTCCTCCAGCGGCGCGACCGTTCGCCCGCCCAAGCGGACCTCGGCGCCCGCGTCGGCGAGCGCGATGGCGATCTCGCGGCCCAGTCCACGGCCCGCGCCGGTTACGAGCGCGGTACGTCCGCTCAGATCGAAAAGGGCTGTCGCCATGCGCGCATCTAGCCCGGGCGGGCCTGACCGACCAAGCCTTTGCCTTTCGCGCCGATTGGCCTTAACCGGCGGGCATGACGCTCTCGCGCCTGAATCCCCTCGCCCTGATCGCCTATGGCGCCGCCCTTGCGGTGATCGTCCTCGACCAGTTGACCAAGCTGTGGGTGCTGACCGGCCTGGACATGCGGCTCGGCCAGACCATCGAGATCAGCCCGATCTTCGACCTGACCTACACGCTGAACCCCGGCATCAGCTTCGGCATCTTCTCCGACGGCGGCGGCCGCTGGATCCTGTCGATCTTCTCCGTCGCGGTGGCCGTCGCACTCGGATGGTGGGCTCGCAACGCCAGCCGGCGGCTTTTCGCCGTGGCCATCGGCCTGATCATGGGCGGGGCGCTCGGCAATGTGATCGACAGGGTCCGCGTGGGGGCGGTGGTCGACTTCCTGGATTTCTCCGGGCTGATGTTCCCCTACATCTTCAACGTAGCGGACGCGGCCATCTCGGTCGGGGTCGCTCTGTTGGTGCTCGACAGCTTCCTGCACGAGCGCGAAGCGCCTGTTGGCTCCGAGCCTCAAAAAGAGTAACCCTTCGCCCCTATGCGCCAACCCGGGCTGGGGAGGCGGAACCGGAGCCTTCCATGCGTTCGTCGCGCGTCGCCGTGATTCTACTGGCCGGTACGGCCCTGGTGGGCCTGTCGGCCTGCAACACCATCCGCAACTCGATCGGGGCCAGCAAGGTCGTGCCGGACGAGTTTCGCGTCGTTTCGATCGCGCCCCTGACCGTGCCGCCGGACTATTCGCTGCGTCCGCCGACTCCCGGCGAGCCGCGCCCGCAGGAACTGGACCCGTCCAGCTCCGCGCGTGAGGCCCTGCTGGGCGCCCGCGCGGGCGTGACCCGTTCGGCGAGCGAACAGGCGCTGGTCTCGGCCGCCGGCGCCGACAGCGCAGACCCGCTGGCCCGCTATGTCATCGACGACGAGTTTGGCGACCTTGCCCACAAGGAAGAGAGCTTCGCCGAGCGCCTGATGTTCTGGCGTCAGGACGATCCCTCGACGCAAGGGGCGACCACCACCGCCGGCGGCATCGTCATCGATCCGGCCCGCGAGCAGGAGCGTCTCCAGGCCCTGACCGGCGGCCGCGCCGTGGTGATCCAGCGCGAAGGCGGCGGCATCAAGCTGCCGGGCCTCTAGGCCTCAACCCTTCCCAACAGCAATAGCCGCTGCGCGCCCGCCGCACGGCGGCTAGACTGCGACTCATGCGCATCCGCCGGCTCCCGACCGAGGTCGTCAACCGCATCGCCGCCGGCGAGGTGGTCGAACGGCCGGCCAGCGCCATCAAGGAACTGGTCGAGAACGCGCTCGACGCGGGCGCCAGCCGAATTGAAATCCAGGCGGAGGGCGGCGGCCTGTCGCGCATCCTCGTCGCCGACGACGGCAAGGGCATGGGCCCGGAAGAGCTGCCGCTCGCGGTCGAGCGCCACGCCACCTCCAAGCTTGAGATGGACGACGCCGGTGACGTCGACCTGCTGCGCATCTTCACGCTCGGCTTCCGCGGCGAGGCCCTGCCCTCGATCGGCTCGGTGGCCCGCCTGACCATAACCTCCCGCCCGAAGGAAGGCGGCGACGCCCACCGGATCACCGTCGAGGGCGGCGACCAGCGCCCCGTCGCCCCCGCCGCCTTCCCCGGGCCCCACGGCGCCCGGGTCGAGGTGCGCGACCTGTTCTACGCCACCCCCGCCCGGCTCAAATTCATGAAGTCCGAGCGGGCCGAGGCCATGGCCATCTCCGAGGAGATCA
>NZ_JANJTL010000063.1 GCF_024711105.1 Brevundimonas sp.
GAAGACCCGGACGCGCCGCTTCCGATCGATCCGCCGGACGCGCGCTGACGCCTAGATTTTGCTGAGAAGGTCGTCGTCGGGCCCGGGCCGCTCGTCCGGCGCCGCCGGTGGCGGCGGTGTCGCGGGCCGCTGGTGATCCTGTTCAACATAGGCGCGCATCACCCGCAGGTCGTCGGCGATCCGGAAAATGGCGACGTAGAACTCGCAGAACGAGCGCCACAGCAGCGCGGCCACGGCCAGCACCAGAAAGCCCGCCACCATCACCGGCACGGCCAGGAACCACTTCCAGATGTCCGGCTCGCGCAGGGCCACGCCGACCGCGCCGCCGACGATGGAGAAGCCGCCGAGCACCAGCAGGGCCAGGCCGGCCCAGTAGATGAGGTGGATCACCGGACCGGTCATCAGCCGGTCGAAGGTGATGAAATTCCAGAACAGTTCGCCCGGCGACACCCGCTTGAAGGCGTCGATCGAGGAGGGTCGGGACTTTTTGGACGGCGCCATCTGTTCGCTCCGGACGGGAACACCCTGGGGTAACAGCGCCGACCGTCCGGCGCAACGCGGGCCTCAGGCCTTGCGAAGTTCGTCAGGCTTGTGGGCCGCGCGGGCGCCCGTCTTTCCGCTCTCGACCATGTACTCGGGATTGTCCTTGGAGGCGGCCACCTTGTGGCCTTTGATCTTCGTCGGCGAGGTGAGCTTTCGCACCACCTTGCCCTCGGTCGTTCCCTGGCTGTGGTCCCACTTCACCTTGTCGCCGGACTTGAAGGTCTTGTCGGTCATGGGCGGCTCCCGAGTTCAAGGACTCAAAGCCGTAGCGAACCGAGCGTTCCCCCTTAGAGGGGCCTTTGCGCCCGGAGCGCGGCCTCGCTATACCGCCCGCCACCTTCCCAATCCGACGACGAAAGAGCGCTTCATGGCCAAGATCAAGGTCGCCAACCCCATCGTGGACATCGACGGCGACGAGATGACCCGGATCATCTGGCAGATGATCAAGGACAAGCTGGTCTTCCCCTATCTGGACCTGGAGCTCGACTACTACGACCTCGGCATGGAGAACCGCGACGCCACCGACGATCAGGTGACGATCGACGCGGCCGAGGCGATCAAGCGCCACGGCGTGGGCGTGAAGTGCGCCACCATCACCCCGGACGAGGCCCGGGTGAAGGAGTTCAACCTCAAGAAGATGTGGAAGTCGCCGAACGGCACCATCCGCAACATCCTGGGCGGCGTCGTCTTCCGCGAACCGATCATCTGCTCGAACGTGCCGCGCCTGGTGCCCGGCTGGACCCAGCCGATTGTCGTCGGCCGCCACGCCTTCGGCGACCAGTACAAGGCCACCGACTTCCTGATGCCGGGCGCCGGCACGCTCTCGATCAAGTTCGTCGGCGACGACGGCCAGGTCATCGAGCACGAGGTCTACAAGTCCCCGGGCGCCGGCGTGGCCATGGGCATGTACAACCTGGACGACTCGATCATCGAGTTCGCCCGGGCCAGCTTCGCCTACGGCCTGAACCGCAACTATCCGGTCTATCTGTCGACCAAGAACACCATCCTCAAGGCCTATGACGGCCGCTTCAAGGACCTGTTCCAGAAGGTTTTCGACGAGGAGTTCAAGGCCGAGTTCGACAAGCGCGGTCTGACCTACGAGCACCGCCTGATCGACGACATGGTGGCCGCGGCCATCAAGTGGTCGGGCGGCTTCGTTTGGGCCTGCAAGAACTACGATGGCGACGTGCAGTCCGACGTGGTGGCCCAGGGCTTCGGCTCGCTGGGCCTGATGACCTCGGTCCTGATGACCCCGGACGGCAAGGTCCTGGAATCCGAGGCCGCCCACGGCACCGTGACGCGCCACTACCGCCAGCACCAGAAGGGCGAGGCGACCTCGACCAACTCGATCGCCTCGATCTACGCCTGGACCCGTGGCTTCAAGCACCGCGGCAAGCTGGACGGCAACCAGGCCCTGATCGACTTCGCCGAGACAATGGAGCGCGTCGTCGTGGAGACGGTCGAGGCCGGCTACATGACCAAGGACCTGGCGCTGCTCGTCGGCGACCAGCAGGGATGGCTGACCACCGAGGGCTTCATCGACAAGGTCGCCGAGAACCTGAACGCGGCCATGGCCAAGGCCGCCTGATCCCGGCGACTCGCGTCAGCGGCGACCGGCCTTCCGTGCGCCGCAAACTTGGGGCTTAACTGCGTTCGATGAGCAGACGTATCGAACGCAGCGCCTCGGACATTGGCCCGGCCCTCGAGGAGATCGAGGCCGGTTCGGCCGACGAGATCGATCTCACTCGCGACGGTCGTACCGTCGCCAGGCTGGTCCGGCCCGGTCACGAGCCCGAAGCGCCCCTGATGGCGCGCAGCTATGCCTGGGACGGTCCGCGCTCGCGCCGCCGGCGAGACGGCGGCGGATCCTTCGGGAGATTTCTGGCCAATCTGATCGGGTTGGCGGTGGTCGGCGGGTTGCTGGCGTTCGTGCTCGCCCCCGGCTGGGCCTTCTTCTCGCTGAGATCCGCAGCCATCACCGGCGACGTGCCCGGATTGGCTGAGCTGGTCGATTACGGCGCCGTGCGGTCGTCCCTGCGGCCGCAGCTGACCGACGATCCCCAGGCCGATGCGCCGGCGCCCTCCTTCATCGAGGATCCCATCGGCGCCATCCGCCGTCGGTTGGGCGACTCCGCTCCTGCGCCTGACATCGACGCCTATCTGACGCCGCAGGCCCTGGCCGCCCTGACTTTCGGAGAAGGCCGCTATGCTTCCGAGCGGTCGCGGCCCGGTTCGCCGCCGCCGGCGGCCGACCCCTACGGCCAGCCCTGGCCGCGTGTCCTGCACTGGAGTCCCGATCGCGCTCGCTTCGGCGTCCGCGACGACGGCGGCTCCGAGACCGTCTTCACCTTCCGGCGCGAAGGGCTGTTCGGCTGGAAGCTGAGCCACATCGGCCTGCCCGAGGGCAACGGGCCAGGCGGCGAGTCCGAGGCGCCCGAAGGTCCGCCTCAGGCCGGCTAGGCCGCGCGAACCGCTCCCAACGCCGGCGCAGCCGGAGCACTTGCCATTTCCCGGACGGCATCCAGCAGCGCCTGGGCGCTGATCGGCTTGGCCAGGTGGCGGTCCGCGCCCGCCGCGCCCGCGGCTTCCACATGTTCGGGCAGGGCGGTTGCCGTCAGCAAGAACACGGGCGTGCGAGCCTTGCCGGACCCGCCATCCAGGTCGCGGATCGCCCGCGTCGCCGACAGCCCGTCCATCACCGGCATCTGCATGTCCATCAGGACAAGGTCGAAGGCCATGGTGTCGAAGGCGTCCACCGCCTGGGCCCCGTTCTCGGCCATGGTGAGGGCCACTCCGGCCTGCGACAGGATCAGCTCGATAACCTTGCGGTTGGTCGGATGGTCGTCGGCCAGAAGCACCCGGATCGGCCGCTGGTCCTCTTCCTCTTGGACCGGCGCGGCCACGACCGGTTCCGGCGCTTCGGTGAGGGCCAGAGGCAGGGTCACGATGAAGGCCGAGCCGCCGCCGACCTCGCTTTCGCAGTCCAGGTCGCCGCCCATCATGTCGGCGAGCTGGCGGCAGATGGCCAGGCCCAGCCCCGAGCCGCCGAACCGGCGCGTGATCGAACCGTCGGCCTGCTCGAACCGCGCGAACAACCGGTCGCGATGGGCCGCGTCGAAGCCGACGCCGGTGTCTTCGACCGTGAAGCGAAAAACGCTGCGCCCGTCGCGGTCGGCGGCCCGCTCGGCGGTCAGCCTCACGAAGCCCGACTGGGTGAACTTGACCGCGTTGGAAACCAGATTGGTCAGGATCTGCTTGAAGCGGACAACGTCTCCCGTCACCCAGGTCTGGGCCTCCGGGGCGATGTCCACGAAGAACTGCAGTCCCTTGGCCCTTGCGGGCGCGCCGTAGAGCTGGGCCGCCTCGCGCACCGCCTTGCCGATGTCGAACGGCGTCTCCGAGAGGGTCAGGCGCCCGGATTCGACCCTCGCCAGATCCAGAATGTCGGAGAGGAGCTGTTGCAGCGTCTCGCCCGAGGCCGAGATCAGATCCAGCATCTCGCGCTGGTCCTCGTCGAGCTCCGTCTTGGCCAGCACCTCGGCGACCCCGAGAATGCCGTTCAACGGCGTGCGGATCTCGTGGCTCATATTGGCCAGGAATTCGCTCTTGGCCCGGTTGGCGCTCTCGGCGGAATCGCGGGCGCGGGCCAGGTCGCGCGCCGCGCCCTTCAGGTCGCTGACGTCGACGATGGTCGAGACGGTGCCGCCGAACCGGCCGCGCCGGTCCTGAATGCGCAGCCAGCGGCCATCGACCATCTGCTGCTCAACGGGGTCTCCGCAGGCGCGGCGCGCGGCCATGCGCTCGGCCAGCCAGTCTTCCTCGCGTCCGACGGCCTCCGGATAGTCGCCGCGTTCCAGCCCGATGCGCAGGATTTCCTCGAAGGAAATCCCCCGGACCAGCCGGTCGGCGATTTCGGGCACGGTCCGCTGGTACTGGGCGTTCCAGACCACCAGCCGGTCCTCGTCGTCGTAGTAGGCCAGCCCGTCGGTCATGGCCTCCAGCGCTTCCTGGAGGCGGTGCAGGGCCAGCTGCTCGCCGGGATCGGCCAGGACGCTGGCGTCGCCGCGCCGGCGGTGAATCAGGCTGGCCGCCAGCCCTCCGGCCGCGGCCCCGCCGACGCCCGCGAGCGCGGTCGGCAGCCAGGACCCGACAAGAGCCAGGATTGACGTGGATTCCAGCAAGAGACGCCCCGGATTGAGGCGGCCAGCCTAGCCGGAGCGCATGAACAAACCGTATGTCTCCCATACTCGCGTTCCCGCAAGCCAGGCCCTATCGTCGGCAGCGGAGACCCGAATTCATGCCTTCCCCCCCGACGCCCTCGGTGAACTGGGCCGCAAGTCAGGCCTGGCCGATCGCCCTTGGGCTGGCGGCGATAGGGCTGCTGCTCGCCGGGCTGACGTCCGAGGCCGCCTGGCTATGGCTGGGGGCGGCGGTTGCGGGGGCCTCGGGCGCCTGGGCAGGCTGGCGGTCGCGGCGACCCGCGGGCCCCGCGCCCGTCACGCCAGATCCGCAGGCCGGCCAGGCTGAGGCTCTGTGGCGTGCGGCCCTGGAGCGCCTCCCGGATCCGGTATTGATCGTGGAGGGCGGGGACCCCGAGGACGTCTCGGCCCAGCGCATCCGCTTCGCCAACGAACAGGCCCGTTCCCAGTTGCGCATCTTCGGGGAGCGCGCCGTCCTCGTCTCGGTCCTGCGCGATCCCGAGGCGCTGGAGGCCATCGACGAAGCCCTGTTCGGAGGCCTGACGCGAGACATCGGCTTTTCGGCTGGGGGGGCCCAGGAGCGCGTGTGGCGGCTGTCGGCCACGCCGCTGCCGCCCGGGAAGGAGGACGCCCCCCAGGTCCTCGTGCGGCTCCGGGACGACACCGAGGCGGCGCGCATGGAGCGGATGCGCGCCGACTTCCTCGCCAACGCCAGCCACGAGCTGAAGACGCCCCTGGCCTCCCTGGCCGGCTTCATCGAAACCTTGAAGGGTCATGCGCGGGACGATGATCGCGCCCGTGACCGCTTCCTGGACATCATGACCGCCCAGACAGCGCGAATGAGCCGGCTGATCGCCGACCTGCTGTCCCTCAGCCGGATCGAGCTGAACGAGCACGTGCCGCCGTCCGGACGGGTCGACGTGGCCCTGACCGCCACCGATGTCGTCGACGCCCTGGCCCCGGTCATCCAGGCGCGCGGATCCCGGGTGGAGGTTTCGGCCCCCGCGGCCGGGACCGCCGTTGTGGCGGGTGAGCGAGACCAGATATTCCAGGTGGTCCAGAACCTGACGGAGAATGCGGTCCGCTATTCTCCGGACGGGGCGGTCGTTCGGCTGAACGTCGAAACCGATCTCGACCTGCGGTCGGCCCAGGCGGCGCAGCGGCCCGGCGCGCCGCGCTTGGCGCTGCTCACTCCGGATCGTGACGAGGCGGCTCGCTACGTCCGGGTGACGGTGACCGACGCCGGCCGGGGCCTCGCGCGCCAGCACCTGCCCCGCCTGACGGAGCGCTTCTTCCGGGTCGAGGGCCAGAAAAGCGGCGGCGAGGCGGGCACGGGGCTTGGCCTGTCGATCGTCAAACACATCGTCAACCGCCACCGTGGGGGGTTGATCGTGGAGAGCGCCGAGGGCGAGGGTTCGACCTTTATCGTCTACCTGCCGATGAGCCCGCCGCGCGCCTCGGCGGGACGTCGCAACAAAACCGTCACGGAACTGTAATGATCCCGGAACGTCGCGCGGGCAGTTAGCGCCTGCGCGCCAGTCCTGCCGGCGCACGCTCGTTCGGGCCTTCCGACCTTTATGATTCCTGCCGTTCTCCTGGCCCTGTTCGCCTTCTCGATCGGCGTCTACGCCCTGGCGCGCAAGCGCGCCGCGGCCATGGCGGCCGATGGGCCACGACCTCATTCGCGGCCTCGGCAGCACGCCACCCTGGCCGCAATCTGGGCGGCGATCCCGGCCCTGATCCTGCTGGCGGTGCTGTCGCTTGGCGGACCGCGCATCGCCACGGCGGTGACGTGGAACGACCTGCCTGAAGGCGCGCAACTGTTGCAGGAGCCGCTTCGCTCCCAGTTCCAGATCGACGCGACCGTGATCTCCCATGGCGGCCAGCCCTCGGCGGTGACCTATCCGCCCGCCGCCGCCGCCGATCTCCAGGCCCACGCCGCGCGGATTCGGGATCTGGAGGGCATGCTCCGGCTCGGAGGCGTCGTGGCCGCGCTCGCGGCGGCGGTGCTGGGCGCGGGGTTCGCCTTCCTGCGTCAGCGTCGCGAATTCCGCGCGCGCAACGCTGTCGAAGGCTGGGTTTCGGGTCTCCTGATCCTCTGTTCGGCGGTCGCGGTCCTGACCACGGGCGGCATTGTGCTGTCGTTGGTCTGGGAATCGCTGCGGTTCTTTCAGACCGTGTCGCCGCTGGAATTCCTGACCGGGACCCACTGGAGCCCGCAGATCGCCATCCGCTCGGATCAGGTCGGCTCGACCGGAGGCTTCGGCGCCCTGCCGCTCTTCGTCGGTACCTTCCTGATCATGGTCATCGCCATGATCGTGGCCGCGCCCATCGGCCTGATGTCGGCGATCTACCTGTCCGAATACGCCAGCCGCTTCCAGCGCGCCTGGATCAAGCCGGTGCTCGAGGTGCTGGCCGGGGTGCCGACGGTAGTCTACGGCTTCTTCGCGGCCCTGACCGTCGGTCCCGCCTTCCGGAGCTTTTTCAACGGGATCGGCGGCCAGCTCGTGGGCGGCCCGTTCAATGACCTCGGCCTCTATCTGCTGGGCGTCCAGAACCAGATGGCGCTCGTCGCCGGGGTGGTGATGGGCGTGATGCTCATCCCGTTTGTCTCGTCACTGTCCGACGACATCATCAACGCCGTGCCCCAGTCGCTGCGCGACGGCAGCTACGCCATGGGCGCGACGCGGTCCGAGACGATCAGGAAGGTGGTGCTGCCCGCCGCGCTCCCGGGCGTGGCCGGGGCCTTCCTGCTGGCGGTCAGCCGGGCGATCGGCGAGACGATGATCGTCACCATGGCCGCCGGCCTGCAGGCGCGCATGACCCTCAATCCTCTGGAAAGCGTCACGACGGTGACCGTCCAGATCGTCACCCTCCTGACCGGCGACCAGGAGTTCGACAGCCCCAAGACCCTGTCGGCCTTCGGTCTCGGCCTGACGCTCTTCGCCGTCACCCTGATCCTGAACGTCATCGCGCTTCGGATCGTTCAGGCCTATCGGGAACAGTATGACTAACCGCGCCGACATTCGCGCCGCGGTCGAGGCCCGGCTCAAGCGCCGCCACGCGGCGGAGCGGCGATTCCGTCTCTACGGGGTGCTCGCCATCGCGATCGCCATCGGGTTTCTGGCCATCCTGCTCGGCAGGGTGATCCAGCAGGGGCACACGGCCTTCTGGACCCACTCGGTCAGCCTTCCGGTGCTGGTCGACCCGGCCCGTGTCGATCCCGCCTATCCGGCCGGGGCCAACTTCGACCGGATGATCGCCGAGCAGCTGGCCGAGCGGCTCGGGGCGGGCTCCGATCCGGAGGACGTCGATCAGGTCCGGGGTCTGCTCTCGCCGGACATGGGCTTCCAGCTGTCGGCGCGGCTCCGGGATGATCCGTCGCTGGTCGGTCAGACCATCTCCATCGACGCGCCGGTGAGCGACGACGCCGACCTCTATCTCAAGGGCGAGATCGAGCGCGCCACGGCCGAGGACGAGCGCACCCTGTCCGACCGTCAGCTCGACTGGCTCGAGAGCATGCGCGAAGAGGGCCTGATCGAGGCGCAGTTCAACTCCGGCTTCTTCACCCGCTCCGACTCCACCCAGCCGGAAACGGCCGGCCTGCTCGGCGCCGTCGTCGGGTCGGCGCTCATGCTGCTGGTGACCGCCGTCCTGGCCATCCCTCTCGGCGTCGGCGCGGCGGTCTGGCTCGAGGAATTCGCGCCGAAGAACCGCTGGACCGAGATCATCGAGGTGAACATCAACAACCTCGCGGCGGTGCCTTCGATCGTCTACGGCCTGCTCGGCCTCGCCGTCTTTATCGGCTGGATGGGCCTGCCCCGGTCTTCGCCGCTTGTCGGGGGCATTGTGCTGGCGCTGATGGCCCTGCCGACCGTGATCATCGCCACCCGCGCCTCGTTGAAGGCCGTGCCGCCCTCGATTCGCGACGCTGCCCTGGCGCTTGGCGCGTCCCGCACACAGACCGTCTTCTCGCACGTCCTGCCCCTGGCGCTGCCGGGCGTTATGACCGGCGCCATCATCTCCCTGGCCCATGCGCTGGGAGAAACCGCGCCGCTCCTGATGATCGGCATGGTCTCCTTCGTGCCCGGCGTGCCCGAGGGGATCATGTCGGCGTCCAGCGCCCTGCCGACCCAGATCTTCATCTGGGAGAACGCTTCGGAGTACGCGTTCCACGAACGCACCGCCGCGGCGATCATCGTGCTCCTCCTCTTCATGATCGTGATGAACGCCGTGGCCATCGTGCTGCGCAGCCGGCTCGAACGCAGATGGTGACCTCCATGGACAGCGCCCCGATCGACATCCGCCCGTCGGTGACCGCACCCGCGCGGCGCTCGGAAGCCGCCGAACCGAAGGTGCGCGTCAGCGACCTGAACGTCTTCTACGGCCCCAAGCAGGCCCTGTTCGACGTCTCGCTGGACATCGCCGACAACGCCGTGACGGCGCTGATCGGTCCGTCCGGCTGCGGCAAGTCGACCTTCCTGCGATGCCTCAACCGCATGAACGACACCATCCAGGGCGCCCGCGTCGAGGGCGACATCGTCATGGATGGTGAGCACATCAATGATCCCAAGCTGGACCCCGTCGCGCTGCGCGCGCGGGTCGGCATGGTGTTCCAGCGCCCGAACCCCTTCCCCAAGTCCATCTTCGAGAACGTGGCCTATGGCCCCCGCATCCATGGCCTGACCCGGTCGAAGGAGGAGCTGCGGGAGGTCGTCGAACGCGCCCTGCGCCGCGCGGGCCTCTGGGCCGAAGTCTCCGATCGGCTGGAGCAACCCGGCACCAGCCTCTCGGGCGGTCAGCAGCAGCGCCTGGTCATCGCGCGCGCCATCGCCGTCGATCCCGAGGTCATTCTGATGGATGAGCCCTGCTCGGCGCTCGATCCCATCGCCACGGCCCGCATTGAAGAGCTGATCGACGAACTGCGCGAGCAGTACTGCATCGTCATCGTGACCCACTCGATGGCCCAGGCGGCCCGGGTCTCGCAACACACCGCCTTCTTCCACCTGGGCCGGATCGTCGAGACCGGCCCGACCGACGAACTCTTCACCAATCCGCGCGACCCGCGCACGCTCGACTACATCACCGGACGCTTCGGATGAACCAGCACACCGTCAAGGCCTACGAGGACGAGCTCAACCAGCTCACCGCCGAGGTCACCCGCATGGGGGGTCTGGCGGAGGCCCAGATCGCCGACGCCGTCGAGTCCATGGCGCGGCGAGACATCGAACTCGCCCAGTCGGTCATCACCCGCGACGCGCGCCTCGACGAGATGCTGCGCGATATCGAGCGCAAGGCCATCCGGGTCATCGCGCTCCGCCAGCCCGTCGCCTCGGACCTGCGCCGCACCGTCGCGGCCATGAAGATCGCCAACGACCTGGAGCGCGTGGGCGACCTGGCCAAGAACGTCGCCAAGCGCGGCCTGGCGCTCATCGAGGCCGAGCCGATCGCGCCCCTGACCAAGTCGATCGAGCGGATGGGACGGCTGGTGACCTTGAGGATGAAGGCCGTGCTGGACGCCTACGCCAGCCTTCAGGTCGAGGGGGCGCTCAATGTCTGGTCGCACGACGACGACGTCGACGAGCACTACAACGCCCTTTTCCGCGAACTCCTCACCTACATGATGGCGGATCCGCGCACGATCACCTCCTGCGCCCACCTGCTCTTCATGGCCAAGAACCTGGAGCGGATCGGCGACCACGCCACCAATATCGCCGAAATGGTCCACTACGAGATCACCGGCGAGGAACTCGGCGCGGAGCGGCCCAAACAGTCCGAGCCGCACGCGATCAGCGGGGCTGAGACAGGAGAGGGCGAATGAGCACCCCCCGGATCCTGGTCGTAGAGGACGACGACGCCCTGGCGACCCTTGTCCAGTACAACCTTGAAAAGGAAGGCTACGACGTCGCCGTCGCCGGCGACGGCGAAGAGGGGCTCGTCCAGATCGACGAGCGCCTGCCGGATCTGGTCATACTCGACTGGATGCTGCCCAAGGTCTCGGGCATCGAGGTCTGCCGCCGGCTGCGGAGCCGGCCGGAGACGCGCAACATCCCTCTGATCATGCTGACCGCGCGCGGCGAGGAAAGCGACCGGGTCCGCGGCCTGGACACCGGCGCCGACGACTATCTGACCAAGCCGTTCTCCATCCCCGAGCTGGCGGCGCGCATCCGCGCCGTGCTGCGCCGCATCCGCCCGGGCTTGGCCGATGATAGGCTGACGCACGGCGACATCGTCGTGGACCGGGTCTCCCATCGGGTCAAACGCGGGGGCAAGGAGGTGCACCTCGGCCCGACCGAGTTCCGCCTGCTCGACTATCTGATGCAGCACCCCGGCCGGGTGTTCAGCCGCGAGCAGCTGCTCGACGCCGTCTGGGGCTCGGACGTCTACGTCGAGGCGCGCACCGTCGACGTCCACGTTGGTCGCCTACGCAAATCCCTGATGCAGCACTCGGACGTCGACCCCATCCGCACCGTCCGCTCCGCCGGCTATTCGCTGGACCTCGAGGGCTAGATTCCGCCGTCCGCCGGCAATGCGGAAAAGGCGGACAAGCCTGACCGAAAGGTCGAAAAGGCGAATGCGAGAATAGTGAAGCCCTGAGGCTACTCGAACGTGATGCGATCGACGCGGCGGGGGCGGAGGTAGTGGGTCTGGGAGAAGCGGGTCAGGCCGGGCATCATGTAATCGACCGGCGAGTCATAGTCGTAGGTGACCTCGCTCATGATCACGCTCTCGCCGTTGCCGACCAGGCCGGAGGGCAGGGTGACGGTCGAGGCGGCCGCGCGGGCCGTCATGCCGGAGCCGCGGCTCCAGTCCACCCGGGCGACCCCCGAGGAATCCACGGTCACGCTGCTGACACGCTGGGCCAGGGTCGTCGACGAAAAGGGTTTCAGCACGGTCGCCCCGACCGTGAAGATGTCGGCGATCTCGCCCGACGAGACAGCCTCATCCTGCGAGATCAGGTCGGCGATGATGGAGGCGACGTGCCCCACCCGCTTCTGCGCCATGTACCCCTGGCACAGCTCGGACAGGCCGAAATAGAAGGCGACCATCACCGGCGCGAGCATGGCGAACTCGACGGCCGAGACGCCGCGGCGGTCGCGCAGGAGTGTGAGCCAGGGCCGTCTCACTGATAGGGCTCGTTGCGAAAGGCCGTGGCTGACGACAGCACCACATTGCCGTCGTTCAGTCGGGACAGGCCCGCGGCCATGAAGGGGGTGAACAGCGGCTGCCGCCACCAGCTGCGCACCAGGATGATGTCCTCGGCGTCGCCGGGCTGGAAGGTCAGCTGGCCCTCGGAGAAGGTTCCGCCCGCCATCGGATCCGGCGCGCTGGGGTTGTTGAACTGCGGCAGGACGCGGACGTCGATGGAAAGCCGCGACTGGCAGTCGCCGCCGAAGATGCCCATGCGCTGACAGATCGCGGTCTTGAAGGTCGCCGCCGTGCCGCCGGTGGTCTGGATCTGGCCGGTGCGGATCAGTCGGCCCGCGTCCATAGCGGCGTTCTCGAGCGTCGAGGCCAGGACAAAGACCCGACCCAGCTCGAGGATGGCGAACATCATGAAGAAGAAGGGCAGGGCGACCATGGCGAACTCGAGCGCCGTCGCGCCGCCCCGCTCGGAGCGGAAGCGGCGGACGAACCCCATCAACTGTCGCGCGAACGCCCCCACGTCGCGGACCTCAGGGGGTCGTGGCGGGAGGCGTGGCCGCGCCGGCCGAGCCGCCGCCGCGCACGCTCGGCGCGCAGGTGGTCGAACAGGCCATGTCGGTCACGCTCGAGCCGCGCCAGACGCGGACCTGACCGGAGGAGGGGGCGCTGACCACCACCTCGCTCTCGTAGATGGTGCGGCCCAGGCCATCGAGGACCACGATCTCGGTCACGCCGAAGCCGCGGCCGCTGATGAACAGGGTGTGCTCGTCGACGACGGTGACGTCGGCGATCTGCGGATTGCCGACGACGACAGAGGACGCCGCGCCGCGCAGGTTGAGACGGGCGGTGTGGTCGATCTCGACGCTGAGCGGGCGGCTCTGGGCCAGCGCCGGCGAGGCGGCGGCGAGGCCGAGCAGCGAAAGGGCGACGATCATGCGGCGCATGGGGCCGACTCCGTGTGAATCTCGCGCACAGGCGCGTGAGCGCAGGGTCGGACGATTTCCTCAACAAACCTTCAACGGCCCCTCAAACCCTTGCCGTCCAAGCGATTGAGCAGGCGCAGCCAGCGCACGGTTAAGGGAGGTTTACAGTAAATATTCGTTCACCATAGAAAAACCGGTAGTCACCATCTTCGTTTTACTTGGACTTAAGGAAGGTGGGCGCATCCTCCTCGTGTGATCAGGGAAGGCGGGCGACCGGCCGAAACCCTGGCCAGGTGTTCAAAACGGTTGCTCATCAATCCAAGGAGAAGATCCATGTCCAAGTTCGTCACCAAGTTCCTGAACGACGAGTCCGGCGCCACCGCCATCGAGTATGGCCTGATCGCCGCCCTCATCGCCGTGGTCATCATCACGGCCGTCACCGCCCTCGGCTCGACCATCAAGACCAAGTTCAACGCGGTCGTGACCGGCATGGGCGGCACCGCCGGCGCCTAACGGCCGCCAGCAACGCCTAGTCAGGGGAAGGCCCCGGCGGAAACGCCGGGGCCTTTTCCTTTGGCCAATTATCAGGACGGTTAAGATCGATTCACAAAGTATTCGAGATTTACTCTCGGCTCTTTACTTGACGGTAAGGCAGATGGGGTCAGATGGTCGCGATCAGGGAAGGCGGGGGACCGACCCAACCCTGGCGAATGCAACGTGCATGGATCCAAGGAGAAGCCCCATGTCCAAGTTCGTCACCAAGTTCCTGAACGAAGAGTCCGGCGCCACCGCAATCGAGTACGGCCTGATCGCCTCCCTCATCGCGGTCGTCATCATTACCGCGGTCACCGCGCTCGGCAGCACGATCAAGACCAAGTTCAACGAGGTCGTGACCGGCATGGGCGGCACCGCCGGCGCCTAACGGCCCGACGACCGACCGAACAAGGGAGGGCCCCGGCGGAGACGCCGGGGCCCTTTCCGTTCGCGGTGACGGAAACTTTACGCGCCCCGCCTAGGGTCGCGCGTCTGTCCATACGGAGTCCGTCAGTTGGAGCTGACCCTGCTTCTTCTGCTCAGCGTCCTGCCCGCGCTCGTCATCGCCGCGGGGCTGAACGACCTGACCACCATGACCATCCCGAACTGGATGTCTCTGGGGCTGATCGGGGCCTTCTTTCCGACAGCGCTGGCGTTAGGCCTGGAGCCGACGCAGATCGCCTGGCACCTGGGCGTTGCCCTCATCGCCCTGTTCGCCGGCGCGGGCATGTTTGCGCTGAACTGGATCGGCGGCGGGGACGCCAAGTTGATGGCCGCGGCCTGTCTCTGGCTGGGCGTGGAGGGCTCGGGCATGTTTCTGCTGTGGACAGGGGTGGCCGGCGGCTTCTTCTGCCTCGGCCTGATCTTCGCGCGCGCCTACGCCCGGCCGTACGCTCACATGGGACCGCCCTGGGTCGGTCGCCTGCTCGAGCCCAAGGGGGATATCCCCTATGGCGTGGCGATCGCGCTCGGGGCGCTCATCGCCTTCCCGCAGAGCGCGCTGATGCAGGCGTTCGCGGGCGGCTGAGCCGTAAGCCAGCGTTAACCCGCGCCCTTCACCTTGGTCCCAAAGGTCGGATTCGCCTGATGCGGACTCCGCGGGGACAACGGATGAAGCCAGCTCGAATCATCGTCATCGCCGTCGCGGCGGTTTCGGCCATCGGCCTGGCCCTGGTCGTGCGCACCATGACCTCGGGCGGAGACGCCGCGCCGGCGGCGGCCGCCTCTCCGGCGCCGGAGATCGCGACGTCGCAGGTCCTGGTGGCCGCCCGTGATCTGGAGATCGGCGACCGGATCGAAAACGCCGACATGGAATGGCGCGCCTTCCCGCAGGAATCAGTCAATGCCGCCTGGATCGTCGAGGGCGCCTCCGCCATTCCGACCGAGCAGCGCGAAGGGGAGGCGGCGGTCGACGCCGCCCAGCCGTCGGGCTCCGGCGGCGCGACCGCCGAGGTGCAGCGCACCGCGGACCGCCTGACCGGCGGCGGCATCCGCGCCCAGGTCGTCGGCGCGGTGGTGCGCGAGCGGATCATGGCGGGCGAGCCGATCGTGGCCCGCAAGCTCGTCCGCGCCGGCCAGAGCGGCTATCTCGCGGTGGTGCTGTCGCCGGGCATGCGCGCCATGGCTCTGCGCGTCTCGGCCGAGACCGGCGCCGGCGGCTTCATCCTTCCGGGCGACCGCGTGGATGTGATCATGAGCCGGCGCGCCGAGGCGGAAGTCGACGGCCAGGGCGGCTATGTGACCGCGACCGTGCTGCGCAACGTCAAGGTCCTGGCCATGGGCGAGGTCACCGAGGTGGCCGACGGCGAACAGACCGTGGCGGCCACCACGGCCACGCTGGAGGTCACCGGCCGCGACGCCGAACTCCTCGCCTTCGCCCAGGCCCAGGGAGACCTCTATCTGGTCCTGCGCTCCTATGCGGACGCGGCCGAACCCTCCGGCGGCGCGATCCAGCAGGCCGCCTCCCCGACCGAGCGCTCCGTGCGGGTGTTCCGCAACGGCGAAGCCACCGTGGTGCCCCTGGGATGAGCATGATGCAGCCAATCCGATTCAGGGCGATCCTCGCCGCGGCCCTGGCCGGCGCCCTCGGCCTCGGCGCCCCCGCATCCGGGGTGCAGGCCCAGCAGGTCGTCCGCGTCGATGTGGGCGCGGCCGGCGCCCAGTCCCTGTCGCTGCCGCGTGGCGAGTCGGCGGTGATCGAACTTCCGGTCGACGCGCGCGACGTCCTGGTCTCGAACCCGGCCGTGGCCGACGCCGTGCTGCAGTCGCCGCGGCGGATCATCCTGATGGGCCTGGCCCCGGGCGCGACCGACGCCCTGTTCTTCGACGCGGCCGGCCGCCAGATTCTGACGCTTAATGTCCGCGTCGGCGCCTCGACCAATGCGCTGCAGGACACGATCTCGCGGCTCCTGCCCGGCTCCAACGTGCGGGCCGAGGCCGTCAACGGGGCCGTGATCCTGACCGGCGAGGTGGACAGCGACGCTGACGCAGAGCGCGCCCAGCGCGTCGCCGCGCAGTTCGTCGAGCGCCCCGAGCAGGTGCTGAACATGATCAGCGTACGCGGCTCGTCCCAGGTGATGGTGCAGGTCCGCGTCGTCGAGATGCAGCGCAACATCGTCGAACAGCTGGGTATCCGGCTGAACGGTTCGATCAATTCGGGCGGCGACCCGAGCTGGGTGCTGGCCAACACCCCGGGGTTCCCGGTCAATTCCGGCCAGATGGGCGGCGGCGCCTTCACCTTCAACTCGCCGGCGAGCCTGGGCGGTAACGGCCTGTCGGCCACCCTGCAGGCCTTCGAGCGCGTCGGCATCGTCCGGGTGCTGTCCGAGCCGCATGTGACGACCGTCTCGGGCGAGGAAGCCGACTTCCTGGCCGGCGGCGAGTTTCCCGTGCTGTCGGGCGTGGACGACCAGGGCAATCCCATCATCACCTTCCGCGACTTCGGCGTCGGCCTGAACGTCACCCCCGTGGTCCTGTCGGGCGGCCGCATATCGCTTCGGATGTCGGTCGAGGTTTCGGACCTGACCAACAACGGCGCCTTCTCGCTGGGCGTGGGCAACGGCAACACGCTGGTGGTGCCGGCCCTGAACGTCCGGCGTGTGTCCAACACCGTCGAGATCCCGTCGGGCCAGTCGCTGATGATCGGCGGCCTGCTTCAGTCGGTGACACGCGAGAACATCGACTCTCTGCCGGGCCTGACCGGCCTGCCGGTGCTGGGCGCCCTGTTCCGCTCGCGGGACTATCTGCAGGGCGAGACCGAACTGGTGGTCATCGTCACCCCCTACCTCGTCAACCCGACGGACCCGTCGCGTCTGCAAACGCCCGTCGACGGCCTGCAGATCGCCTCTGACGCCGAGACGATCTTCTTCGGCCGCCTCAACCGCGCCTACCGGCCCGATCAGCCCGCCCCGCAGGGCGCCTGGCAGGGTCCGGTCGGCTACGTCATCGAATAGGGCCCGCCCATGCTGAGACAGACAACCCTCACAGGCCTGGCTCTCGCGGCGGTGATGCTGGCGGCCTGCGGCGCGCCGGGCTCGGGGGGCGGACCTCAGCCGCTGGTCCCAACCGCCCGCTGGCAGCTCCGGGTCGAGCCGACGCTGGATCGAATCGCCTTGGCCGTCCACGAAACCGGCCTGTCCGCCCGTCAACAGGCCGCGCTGCGCGACCTCGCCTCCCGTTACGCCGCCGAGGGTGCGCCGGAGGT
>NZ_JANJTL010000068.1 GCF_024711105.1 Brevundimonas sp.
TGCTGGAGGCCGGGGCGCCCAAGGGCGTGCTGAACGTAGTCCACGGCGACAAGACCGCGGTCGACGCCATCCTGACCCACCCGCTGGTCCGCGCCGTCAGCTTTGTCGGCTCGTCCGACATCGCTCACTACGTCTACCGGACCGGAGCCGAGCACGGGAAGCGCGTCCAGGCCATGGGCGGCGCCAAGAACCACGGCATTGTGCTGCCCGACGCTGACATGGACCAGGTCATCAAGGACCTGACCGGCGCCGCTTACGGCTCGGCCGGCGAGCGCTGCATGGCCCTGCCGGTCGTCGTCCCCGTCGGCCAGCGCACCGCCGACGAGTTGCGCGAGCGGCTGGTCTCCGAGATCCCGACGCTCAAGGTCGGCGTCTCGACCGACGCCGAGGCCCACTACGGCCCGGTGGTCAACGCCGCGCACAAGGCGCGCGTCGAAGGCTGGATCCAGAAGGGCGTCGACGAGGGCGCCGAGCTGGTCGTGGACGGCCGCGGCTTCTCCCTGCAGGGCCACGAGAAGGGCTATTTCATCGGCCCGTCGCTGTTCGACCACGTGACCCCGGAGATGGAGTCCTACCGCGAGGAGATCTTCGGACCCGTCCTGCAGATCGTCCGCGCCCAGTCCTTCGAGGAAGCCCTGGCCCTGCCCAGCCGCCACCAGTACGGCAACGGGGTCGCCATCTTCACCCAGAACGGCCGCGCGGCGCGCGACTTCGCCGCCCGCGTCAACGTCGGCATGGTCGGCATCAACGTGCCGATCCCGGTGCCTGTCGCCTATCACACCTTCGGCGGCTGGAAGCGCTCGGCCTTCGGCGACATCAACCAGCACGGCATGGAAGGCGTCCGCTTCTGGACCAAGACCAAGACCGTCACCGCCCGCTGGCCCGACAGCGAGCTGGAGCACTCTGACTCCAGCTTCGTCATCCCGACGATGGCCTGAGCCATGCGTGAGGACCGCGTCATTCGCCGGCCCCAGCGGCCGGTGCTGTTCTGGAGCCTGACCGCGGCCATCGCCGTTCTGGCCATCGTGACCGTGGCCTTCCTGGTGCTCAGGGCCTAGGCTCCGGTTTCCCCTGACGGTTGCGGCGCAGCCTCGGGGCTGCGCCAGGCGTTATGTTGCCTGAACCACGTGGAGATCATGCGGCTCATGCGGAAGTTTCTCGTCTGGAGTGCGCTGGCCATCGTCATCGCCCTGCTGGCCTCGATGGGCGGCTATTGGGCCTACTGGAACTTCTACGCCCGGTTCCAGCCGACCCTGATCACCCGCAATCAGGCAGAGATTCAGCGCCTGCTGGACGAGGCCAGCTGGGTGTCGGCCGGCGGCGGGGGTGAGCCCCTGTACCTCGTCGGCTGGCGGGATTGCGACTCTTGCCAGACCTATCAGCGCGAGGAATTCCCCCTGCTGCGCGCCGCCGGGGTCGAACCCCGGGTCGTGATGATCGCCCGGCCCGACCGCGAGGGTCTGGCCCAGTCCACCGCCGCCGAGCGCGCCACGGTCGCCGAGCTCTGGCTGACGCGCGACTGGACCCTCTATCAGCGCTGGTCGGCGACCCCGCCCCGCAACTGGACGGCGGCGGGGATCCCCCCCGCCGACGGCAATCTCGCCCGCACCGCCGTGGTCGGCGCCGGCCGCGATTTCCAGCAGCGGCTGGAGACCCTGCTGCGCGCCTCGGGCGTGCGGTCGATCTCCTACCCACTCATCCTGTGGCGCGACCAGGACGGCTATCTTAAGGTCTGCGCCTGTTCCGACAGCCGCTCCTACGCCTTCATCCGGGACGACGTCGGCGCCGAGGACAGTCTGCCGGCGCCGCCGCAGGGTACGGTCGAGACGCCCGGCGCGCCTTTGACGCCGCTGCCCTATCCGGACGTTTCGGGTGAGGGTCCCGAGGATTTCCCCGCCATTCCGCCCGTGCCCGGCCAGGACGGCCCGTCCTCGCCCGCCAATCCGCCGCGGGAACCGCGCGAGCCGGCCGCTCCGCGCGATCCGCCCCAGGCCAGCCGGCAGGAAGACAGCGTCTTCTACTGAGCCGCCGCCACAAGAGTTGACAGAGGCCGCATGTCGCGTCGCCGATCGTTTGGTATCGCCTTTCCCTTCCTGATCCTGGCCCTCGTCGTCGGGGGCTGGACCGTGTGGTGGTTCACCCTGGTTTCGCGCCTTGAAGCCGGGCTCGACCAAGGGGCGGCGCGCCTGCGCGAGGCCGGCTGGGAGATCTCCCACGCCGAGCCCATCGTCACCGGCTGGCCGTTCCGCGCCCGACTTGAACTCGCCGATGTCGAGGTCGTCATGCCCTCGGGCCATGGCCTGCGAAGCGAGCACATGTTGGCCGAGGCCCTGGCCTACCAGCCGGACCGCTGGGTGCTTATGGCCCCCGACGGCCTGTCTCTCGGCCGGGGCGCCAAGGGCTGGACCTCGGTCACGGGCCAGGCGTTGCGCGCCAGCGTGTCGGGACTGTCCCGCACCCCGCCGCGCGTGGTCGTCGAATTAAATCAGCCGCGTTTCGCCGCCGAGGCGGGCGCCGCGCCCTTTCCCATCGCCTCGGCGGAGCGGCTGATCATCAATCTGATCCCCGGCGACGCCACGGGCGCCGACGAGGCCGGGCTGCTCTTCGAGCTGACCGGCGCGGCGGGCAGGCCCGGCGGGCCGTTGGAGGCCATGGCCGAGCAGCGCCCCTTCGACCTCAGCGCCGAGGCCGTCATCGGCCAGGCCGGCGCGCTCGACGGCGCGACCTGGACCGAAGCCCTGTCCGCCTGGGCGCGCGAGGGCGGAGCCCTGACCGAGGTCCGGACCGAGGCCACCGCCGGCGAGGATTACATCCGCGGCGCCTCTGACCAGCTGATGGCTGACGCCAATGGCCGTATGACGGGCGACTTTCGCATCGACATGCGCGGCGGGACGGCCCCGCTGGTCGGCCTCGCCTCCGCCCCCGGAGTTGATCCCCAGGCCGCCGCCGCCGTCCGGCTTGGCGTCCAGATCACCTCCGGCCTGCGCGGCGACACCGGCCTGACCTTCCGCTTCACCGACGGCCGCACCCGTGTCGGCCCCATCGACCTCGGCCCCGCGCCGAAGGTGTTCTGACATGTCCATCGGATGAGAAACGAGGACCTGCAGCTCGAAGGCCTGACGGCTGCGGCGCGATCCATCCTGGAGGACCTGGCGCGCCACGGCCCCTCGCCGGACGACATCGCGCGGGCCGTGCGGAAGGCCTGCGCCCAAGCCCCCGACCTTCCCTCCGCCCTCGTCGCAGCCCTGGTGCGGGAGCTCGAAGGGGCCGCGCGGCCGGTCATGGTGGCGGCGTGCGGGTCGGGCAGCGAGACGCTGGCGCGCGGCCGGTTCGGGTCGGCGTCGAAGATCTATACGGTCGAGGATTCGCGTCAGGCCCTGGCGAGCTGCCGGTCCGGCGGGCGGGCAGTGATCTCCATGGACCGCGATCCCTGGTGGGCCCGGCTGCTGGCGGAGCCGAAGCTGTCCGTCATCGACGACTTCCTGGGCCGCGACGCGCTCAAGCCAGTCGCCCTGGCCGTGGCGCCGGTGTGGAGCGAGCCGTCCGGCGCCGACCGGACCTGGTGGGCCACCGACGCGACCGAAACCACGGAGGACATCCAGACCATCCTCGGCAAGCTGGGGCTTTCGGGCCGCGAGGCGTTCCGGGCCGGCGGCATGCGGCTGTTCGCGCTCGACGGCTACGTCCAGCCGCACGACGATCGCCTCGCCCAGGCGCCGGGCCGGCTGTCGGGCGTCATCGGCGCGGTGCCCCTGATCGAGACCTGAGGCTTTGGCGTTAGGGCCCGCGTCCGCTAAGAGGCGCGCATGACCGATACGCCCTCCCCCAAGCCCGGCATCCTGGACATCGCCCCCTACGTCGGCGGCAAGTCGAAGATCGAGGGCGTGGCCGAGCCCATCAAGCTGTCGTCCAATGAGAACCCGCTCGGGCCGGGCGAAAAGGCGCGCGAAGCCTTCCTGGCCGCCGTCGAGCGACTGAACCTCTATCCCGAAGGCCGCGCCTCGAAATTGCGCCAGGCGGTGGCGGACCAGCACCAGATCGAGCCCGAGCGGCTGATCTTCGGCAACGGCTCCGACGAGGTCTTCGCCCTGATCAACCAGGTCTATCTGACGCCCGGCGACAATATCGTCACCGGCCAGTACGGCTTCCTCGCCTACCGCATCAGCGCCAAGGCCAACCAGGCCGAGATCAAGCTGGTCCCTGAGCCGGACTATCGCGTCGACGTCGACGCCCTGCTGGCCGCGGTCGATGACCGCACGAGGATCGTCTACGTCAGCAATCCCTCCAATCCGACCGGCAGCTGGAACTCGGGCGAGGAAATCCGCCGCCTGCACGCCGGCCTGCCCGAGCGGGTGCTGCTCGTCATCGACGAGGCCTACGCCGAATACGTCGACCAGCCGGACTGGGAGAGCGCCATCGACCTGGCGCGGTCCTCGACCAACCTCGTGGTCACCCGCACCTTCTCGAAGATTCACGGCCTGGCGGCGCTGCGCGTGGGCTGGGGCTATGCGCCGCGAGCCGTGGCCGAGGCGGTCGACCGCATCCGCCTGCCCTTCAACAACAACATCCCGGCCCAGGAAGCGGCGCTGGCCGCGCTGTCTGACCCCGAGCACGTCGAGAAGTCGCGGGCGCTCGTGCGCCAGTGGCTGCCGCGCCTGACCCAGGCCATCAAGGGCTTTGGCTTCGACGTCCTGCCCTCGGCGGGCAACTTCGTGCTGGTGCGATTCCCCGACGAGCGGCTGAACGCCCAGGCGGCCGACGCCTTCCTGCACTCGCGCGGCCTGATCGTGCGGCCCGTGGGCGGCTACGGCCTGACCGACTGCCTGCGCATCACCGTGGGGACCGAGGACCAGAACCGCGCCCTGCTTGACGCCCTGTCGGAATTCGCAGCGAGCTAGGCCGATGCTGACATTCCTTCTCCAGGCCGTCTTCACCGCGCTGG
Organism: Brevundimonas sp.; assembly: GCF_024711105.1. Lineage (GTDB taxonomy): Bacteria > Pseudomonadota > Alphaproteobacteria > Caulobacterales > Caulobacteraceae > Brevundimonas. Next base: position 4,943 of record NZ_JANJTL010000068.1, read on the forward strand.
GCCTCTGGCTGGCGTCGGAGATCGTTCCCGGCGTCGAGGTGCTTTCGAGCGGCAGCCTGATCGCCGCGGCGCTCCTGCTCGGGATCGTCAACGCGCTCGTGCGGCCGATCCTGGTGGTCCTGACCTTCCCGATCACGCTGGTGACCTTCGGCCTGTTCCTGCTCGTCGTGAACGCCGCGACCATCGGCCTGGTCGCCGCCCTGCTCGACGGCTTCGTCGTCGGCGGCCTCCTCCCCGGCATCGGCTGCGCCATCGTCACCGGCGCGGTCAGCTGGGTCACCGGCTCGCTGGTCAGGCCGAAGGAGGACTAGGACGACGCGAACGCCCGCTTCTTCCGGAGCGAATGCGCGCCTCTTCAAGGGCTTGTCGCGCAGGCGGCGCAGTTTGCGCCCGCCCTCGGCCGTCATGCGATCATGTTCGGATGACCTCCGTCCCGCCGGCGCCGGCGATCCCGGGAAGAATTTCCGATAATCTGTCGCTGCGCCTGACTTGGCGATGCCTAAGCCCTTGTATCTTCATGAGCCGGCTGTCGCTGTGTCGCCCTGTCGCTGTGACCTCGACCGCGACACCGGCGTCGGAAATCGGCGCGGGACAGGGACGCGGGGGCTGGGCTAGGGTCCGCGCCTGCAAGTGTCGGGAGCGTCTTCATGTCCGGTTTTGATCTGTCGCGCATGACGCGGCGTGGGGTGCTGGCCACGGGGTCGGCGCTGCCGCTGGTCGGCTGGTCCGGCTTCGCCCGCGCGCAGGATCAGGACTCGGCCCTGGCGGACGCCGTCGACGCCTATGTCCGCCAGGCCATGGCCGCCTGGCCGGACCAGCCGGCGCTGGGGATCGCCATGGTCAAGGAAGGCCGGACGGTGATGGCCCGGGGCTATGGCGTCCGCCAGCAGGGAACCGAGACCCCAGCCGATGAAAACACGCTGTTCGCAGTAGCCTCCAACACCAAGGCCATGACGGCGGCCCTGCTGGCCATGCTGGTCGACGAGGGCAAGGTCGCCTGGGACGCCCCCGTGCGGACCTATCTGCCGGGCTTCACCCTGTCGGATCCGGTCATCGGCGAGCGGATCACGGTTCGGGACACCCTGTCCCATCGGGCGGGTTTTGGTCTCGGCGCCGGCGACCTGCTGTTCTGGCCGAACTCGGACCGGACCCGCGCCGAGATCATGGCGGCGGTCCCGCACGTGCCGATCGAGCACGGCTTCCGCGCCGGGTATCACTACTGCAACCTGATGTTCGTCGTGGCCGGCGAGATCATCGCCGCCGTCGAGGGCCGGCCCTGGGAGGAGGTGCTCCAGGCCCGCATCCTGGATCCGCTCGGCATGGCCCGCACCGTGCCGCTCACCAGCATGGCGCAGGCCGAGCTGTCGGCCCTACCGCATGGCCGGGTCGGCCCGCCGCTGCGCTACCAGGGGCCGATGACGCTCTTGTCCGAGAGCATCCCCGGCATCTGGAACTGGGATTCGGCCGGGGCCGCAGGCGGCGTCTGCACCAGCCCTGTCGAATGGGCCGAGTGGATGAAGACCCAGCTGGCGCAGGGCGTCGCGCCGTCGGGAACCCGCCTGTGGTCCGAGGCGCAAGCCACCGAGATGTGGCGGCCCAACATCATCACCAATTCTTCGCCCGGTCCGACCGCGGAGCTCCCCGGCCGGGCCATCGCCAGCACCTACGCCATGGGCTGGTCGGTCCAGGACTATCGCGGCGAGCGGCTGGTCAGCCACGGCGGCGGCTCGCCCGGCGGCATCTCGGCGACGCTCTTGATCCCTGGCCGGAGGACGGGCGTGTCGATCTTCTCCAACGCCGAGGAGAGCTTCCTGCTGCGCGCGCTCCGCTCTGGCCTGACCGACATCGCCATGGACAAGGCCGGCTTCGACTGGATCGCGGACTCCAAGCGGCTGGAGGCCGAGGGCAACGCGCGCTCGATCACCGCCGCCGCCGAAATCGAGGCCCGCCAGGCCGCGGGGGCCGCGCCGTCCCTGCCGCTGGAGGCGTATGCCGGGACCTGGCGGGATCCCTGGTACGGGGACGTCATCATCGAGGAGGTGATGGAAGTCCAAATAGCGCATAGCCGTCGCGGCCCCATACCGAGTGTCGGCGACTCGGATATCGAACGCGGGCTTCGGCTTAGCTTCACGCGTACGCCTGCTCTGCAGGGCCCGCTGGAGGCCTTCGAGGGCGAAACCTTCCGCACCCGCTTCCTCGATCGGCGCGAGGAGGACACTTTCGTCACCTTCGAGCTGGAGAACGGCCGTCCCGTCCGGGCCACGATGCGGGCGGTCTCGCCGGACGCGGATTTCTCCTACGACTTCCACGACCTGCGGCTGGTGAAGGTGACCTAACCTCGTCATCGCCGGGCTTGTCCCGGCGATCCATCAACGCGGGCCTATCAAAGCCAGCCCGCGACGCCGAGGTGATGGACCCCCGGCACAGGGCCGGGGGTGACGTGAATTAGATGCCGAGGGATTTCCTGGGGTCGATCAACAGGCCCGCCACCGTCGCGGCCAGCAGGCGCGGGCTCGGCGGAATGCGGCTGATCCAGCCCAGGATGTGGTCCCGGATGGCCGGCCGGATCGGGTCGTCGGACTGGTAGAAGGGCGTGAACGCCCAGGACAGCGCCTGATAGAGCCGCACGTGCAGCCAGCGCGAGCCGGCGTAGACCGTCAACGCCGCGTCGAGGTCGCGGTGCTCGGCCAGCGCCCGGTCGAGCGCCCAGGCGTCGAGCAGGCCCATGTTCACCCCCTGGCCCAGCTGGGGGCTGGTCGAATGGGCCGCGTCTCCGATGACCGCCAGCCCCGGCTCGGTCATCGAGGCGCGGGTGCTGTGGGCGTAGCGGGCCGGGATCATCTGGCCGGGGTCGGTAATGGCCGCCAGCAGCCGTTCGGTCTCCGGCCAGAGGCCAATGACATCCGCCTTCCACGCCTCCAGCCCTTCGGCGCGCCACGCGGCGTAATGCTCGGGCTTCAGGCTCCAGAAGAAGGTCGCGCTCGGGCCCTCGATCCCCGGCGCGGCGCCATGGGGCAGCACCCCGGCCATAAGGCGCGCGGCCTGATAGCGCTGCTCCAGCGCATCGCCCATGAAGCCGTCGCCAAGCGGCACGGTGGCCCACAGCGCCCCAAAGGACAGGTCCCGCCGCATCCCGCAGAAGGGCGAGCGCGTGCCGAGCGCGTCTACCAGCAGGTCGAACTGCGCCGACCGCCGCCCATCCTTCGCCTCGAACCGCCCGTCGGCGCGGCCCGCGACCTCGAAGCCCGTCTCGAACCGGACCCCCGCCTCCAGACAGGCCGCGTACAGCACCTCGAACAGGCTGGCCCGGTGCAGGCCCAGCGCCGTCTCACCGCCGCGCAGGTCGGCGTAGGCCACGTCCAGCACCGCCTGGCCGATGCGGGCGCGCTCGCCGTAGAGGCGGCGGATCACCGCGCCCCTGGTCCGCACCGAAGCCTCAAGGCCCAGCGCGGCCAGCACCGCAAGTCCCGTCGGCTGGAGCAGAAAGCCCGACCCGACCGGGCGCGGGGCCTCGAAGCGCTCATGCACGACGACCTCGTCACCGCGCCGGGCGGCCATCAGGGCGAAGGCCAAGCCGCTCGGCCCTGCCCCGCCGACGCCGATGGAGCGCCGCAGGCTCAGGAGGCGGGCACCAGTTCGATCAGGTCCAGCGTGGACTCGTATTCCGGCCACGGGATCACCAGCCGCCAGCGCTCGCGCCCGATGCGCTCCAGGCGCGCCGCGAAGTCGCGTTCGTCATTGGTCCCGTAGGAGGTCGCCCGGGGCTCGTCTCCCAGCGCCAGCGAGCCGAGAAAGACCATCCCCTCCCGGTCCTCGGGGAACAGCAGCCCGCTCGGCCGCTGCGAGCCGGTGGTCTTGATCAGCCGGAGCCCCTGTGGGGTTCGCTCGATCTCGCACTCGAACCAGCCGTAGACGACGAAGCCGAGCCCGCTCGGCCCCTGATGCCCCAGCTTGACCGTCCGGCAGCGGTATCGGCCCGGCGGCGGAGCCGGGGTGTCCAGCGCTGCGTCCGGATTTATCAGGGCGCCGACCGACTGCAGGTCGCCGGAGCCCTCCGAACGCCGGGCCTGGTCCAGCGCCCGATCCCAGGCGGCGCCGAGCCGGTCCAGCCGGTCCCGATCCCGCGGCGTGATGATGGCCCGCCAGTCGCGCAGCACCCCGCCGCCGCCTGGACCTTCGCCGGGCGGCGCGGGCGGCGGGGGCGGGCCGGGCGGATAGACGGCTGGGCCGGGGCCGGTGGCGCAGGCGGCGAGCAGGGCCGCCAGGGAGATGGCCACGATGGAAGTTCGGATCGGCATCGTTCGCCTCCTCAGTCCAGCGCCTCGCGCACCGAAAGCGCCGCCACCATGGGCGACAGGGCCAGGGCGAACAAGGTCCAGGCCGACAGCAGGGCGAGGCCCGGCGCCCAGGCCAGTCCTTGCGCCGCCGAGGTCAGGACGCCTGCCCCGAACACCACCGGCGGGATGAAGAGGGGCAGGACCACGACCGCGATCAGCAGGCCGCCGCGCCGAGAGCCAAGCGACAGGGCCGCGCCCATGGCGCCGGTGAAGGAAAAGCCGAGCCCTCCGATCAAGGCGGTCAGGAGCGACAGGCCGGCGAGGTCGCTGGGAGCTCCCAGCGCGATCATGGCGACCGGCGCGGCCAGGGCCAGCGGCAGGCCGATCGAGGCCCAGTGCGCCAGCGCCTTAATCAGGCAGACGACCGGGAAAGGCTCGGGCCCGAGCGCCAGCAGGTCCAGCGCCCCGTCCTCGTAGTCGCGCTCGAACATGCGCTCCAGCGAGAGCAGGCTGGACAGCGCCAGCGCCAGCCAGGCCGAGCCGATGGCCATGCCCGCCAGCAGCTCCGGATCCGATCCGGACGCGAGCGGGGTCAGCGCCGTGATGGCGGCGTAGAAGCCCAGCGCCAGCACCAGCCCGCCGCCCCGACCCCAGGCCAGGCCAAACTCGCGGCCAAACAGGACCCAAGCGCGGCTCATCGGCCGAGCTCCAGCGCGCGCGCCGGCACCGGCAGCGGGTCGTGGACGGCGGCCAGGATCGCGCCGCCGCCCGCCAGATGCTCGGCCATGAGCTCGCCGATCCGGCCGCGCCAGGCAACGTCGAGCGGCGCCAGCGGCTCGTCCAGCAGCCATAGCGGCCGGGGCGCCGCCACGAGCCTCGCCAAGGCGAGACGCCGCCGCTGGCCTGCCGACAGCTTGCGCACCTCCAGAGGTAGCAGGCGGCGCAGTTCCAGCCGCTCCACCGCCCGCGCCACGCCCTCGGGATCGGCCCCTAGCCAGCGCGCCTGGAAGTTCAGTTCGTCTCCGGCCAGCCGTCCAGCCTTCAGCCCATCCTGGTGCCCGATCAGATGCAGGCCGTCTTTCGGTTCACCCTCGCCCGCGTGCCGGATCGCGCCCGCACGCGGCCTGAGCAGACCCGCGACCGCGCGCAGCAGCGAGGTCTTGCCCGCGCCGTTTGCCCCGGTCAGCGCCAGCGCCTCGCCGGCGGCCAGCTCGAAGGACAGTCCCTCGAACAGGAGCCGATCGCCGCGCGCGATGGCGAGGCTGGACACCGACAGACGCGTCATGCCGACCGACCTCGTCTGCGAACCGGTCGCAATACCCATGACGGCGTCGTGGATACGTGGACGGCGCCCCCGGGCGGGGCTATATCCGCCCACGCCGCAGCAGGCTGTCGCCGCGCGCGGCGGGGACCTGTGCGCCCCGTCGTCCAGCGCGCGACCGCGCGACCGAATTTCCGGGCGGCTTTGATCAGAGGATCCTCTCCCATGCCGTCAGTCGACAGCCTCTCCACCCGGCGCGATCTTTCCGTCGGGCGCAAGAAGTACGCCTATTACAGCCTTCCCGCCGCCGAGGAAGCCGGTCTGACCGGCATCAGCCGCCTGCCGCGCTCCATGAAAGTGCTGCTGGAGAACCTCCTGCGCAATGAGGACGGCGTCTCGGTCACCGCCGACGACCTCAAGGCCGTGGCCGCCTGGATCGAGAACAAGGGTTCGGTCGAGCACGAGATCGCCTTCCGCCCCGCGCGGGTCCTGATGCAGGACTTCACCGGCGTGCCGGCGGTGGTCGACCTGGCCGCCATGCGCGACGCCATGACGGC
>NZ_JANJTL010000098.1 GCF_024711105.1 Brevundimonas sp.
AATGACATCTTCGTCTTCACCGGCGGCTTCGGGGCGGACGTCATCACCGACTTCTCGGCCGGGGCCGGGATCGGCGACCGGATCCGGCTGGAGACCAGCTGGATGGCGGACTTCGCCGATGTGCTCATCCATGCGACGGACACGGCCGGGGGGGTGGTGATCGCCAAGAGCGGCCTGTCGATCACGCTCACGGGGGTGACCAAGGCCCAGCTGAACGCCGACGACTTCCAGTTCGTCGCCCCGGCGGCTCCGCTCCCGGACGCGGCCAAGGACGCTGGGCCCCAGGTTCTGCCGGACGACCAGGACGCCAAGCCCGGCCTGTTCTCCGACGACGACGCCATCATCTGCCCGGTGTTCGACGGCGGACTGGCCGCGGACGTGGACACGCTCAAGGATGACTGGACCGACCTGGACGACGCGCTGGTCCTGCCCTTCGACATGGGTCCCAAGGCCGCGCCGGCGGTCCCGGTCGTCTGCGACACCGCAGCCGGCCCCGACGACCCCGGCCACCCCCTGGCCTTCGTCACCGACACCGAGGCCCTCCTCGCCGAGCGCGGCCCCAACCGCCTCATGAGCCAGCCGACCTGGATCGACTGGGTCTGGTGAGTCAGCGATCGTAGGACAACTGGCCGGCGGCCCTAGCGTAGACCTCTGGGGCCGTCGGTGACGGGCTGGCGTGGCGGGCCAAAACGCCCTATCGGAGCGACATGCAAGTAGCCATTATGGGCACTCCGGGGGGAGTCGAGGACGCCTCCCGATACAGCCTTCACGAGCTCATCCAAATCGCCGGCCAGAACACTGGAAACTTCCTTTTCCAGTATGCGGTGAGCCTGCTTGTAGCGGGCGATCTGCGTTTCATCGGTCGCTCGGGGATGCAGTACAGCGACCCGAACCTTCATGCCGGCCTGGAAGGCATGATCTTTCCGGCCGCCAATCATCTCAGGCGCGGGGCCGACTGGAGCTCGCTGGCCGGATTTCTCAAGACCGTGAAGGCGCCGCTCGGAGTGATGGGAATCGGCGCCCAGGCGGCTGACAGCAGACCCTCCGAAGCAGAAGTAGTCGCGCTTTCATCGGAACCCGAAATCCAGGCTCTGGCGGAAGCTATTGCAGCGAAGGCCTCGCTGGTCACCGTCCGTGGAGCGTTCAGCGCGGAAGTCGCCCGGGCATGTGGCATAGCCGATCCACTTATCCTGGGTTGCCCGTCACTGCTGATCAACCCCAAGCGCGATCTCGGTCAGCGTCTGGCCAAGCGAATTGACGAATTGAAGCGTCGCGATCCCGCCCAGCGAATCAAGCTTGGTTTGGCCGCAGCCGCCCCGTTCGAAATTCGCGAGACCCCCAAGGCCGATATCGAACGCAAGCTCTTCAAGTGGCTGGTGGCCAATGACGGCCTCTACATCCAGCAGTCTGGGGGGCCGGACGCCATCGCGTTCGCGCTGCGCGACACCCGCCATGCCTCCCTCGGAGCGGTGCGCTCAATCTGGCAGGTCTTGGCGCCTGACATGGCGTTCGAGGATTTCATCGACTATTCGATGCGCCGAAACCGCCTTTTCTGGAACGTCGAGCCCTGGTTCGCTCAGATGCGGGCGCTTGATCTAGTGGCCGGCACGCGATTCCACGGAAACATGTTCGCGATCGCCGAGGGTGTTCCTGGCGTTTTCGTGGCTCACGACTCCCGCACGCAGGAGTTGGTTGAAACCATGCAGACGCCTTGGGTCGACTTCACCGACGTCGAGGGCGCTGAAAGTCTCCAGGACCTGTTGCAGGCGGTCAGGTTCGATCCAGCCGCCTTCGATGCAAACCGTAGACGCATCGCTAGGGAGACGACCGCCGCCCTGCGCGGCGCCGGCTTTGAGCCTTCCGAACATCTCCAGAGCCTGGGCGCCGACTCTTGACCGGCGCCTATATCAAGGGACTCAGCCGGCCGGCGCTTGCGCGCGTCTTCGAGGTGAACGGCAGCCCTCTGCGCGAGTTGGAGCCGCAGGAATTGTTGGCCGTCCGCCCGTCGGCGATCTTCGTGAAGGCCGACGACTTCGTCGAGGCTCAGCGTCAGTGGCGGTCGCCTCAGAACCTTGATCTGGTCAACTACTTGAGGGTCCACCCGGTCACCCTGGTGCTGGATAGCAGCTGTGAAGGCCCGGCTGCGGGCCCCGAGCTCCTAGGGCGCGTGCTGACGACCTTAGGCGCGGACCGGGCTGCCGCTCTGTCGGTAGTCTATGTCACCCAAAACGAAGTAGCCGCCGAACAGGCCAACCGCGCGGGTAGCCTGTACGGAGGCAGGTGCTCCTTGTCGGCCGTGACATTCAACTACTTCGCGCGAGCCCTGGTCCGGCAGGTAGCTGCATGCCTCAAGACGCCGGACCAACATCTGAAGTATGTCAGCCGACTGTTTCCCTCGCCCCGACGCGACCGTCCGAAGCGGTATCTGAGCTTCAACAACCGGCCCGCCGTCCACCGGCTGATCCTGGTCGGCTGGCTGAAGCGCGAGGGCCATCTTAACCAAGGCTGGGTGTCGCTGCTCGGCGGGGCCGCCAGTCAGCGCGAAAACTTCGCGGCCCGATCGGAGCGTGACCTGACTGAACGGTTCGCGGCCTTCAAGGATGACTACGATATCGGACGCCAGCTCTGGTCCGGAGGCGGTCTGGCGATACCCCTTGAGCAGGCCGGCGCCGCGACATCTCCGGAATTGCCGCTTGCGCCGTTTGAGCAGAGCTATTTCTCCATCGTGACCGAGTCTGAGATGTCTACCGGCGGCATCCGCCGATTCACGGAGAAGTCGGTCAAGGCGCTGCTTTGCGGTCATCCCATGATTGTGTTGGGGAATGCCTTTACCCTCAGAGACCTACGATCGATGGGGTTCAAGACCTTCCACGACTACTGGAACGAAGATTATGATGCGGTCGCCTCGCCGGCAGAAAGGCTGTCGATGGCGCTTCAGGAAATCGACCGCTTGCTCACGATGGACGCGGCCAGCTTTCGGGACATGATGATCGACCTCTGGCCGATCGTTGACCACAATATTCGCAATGCTCAGGGCATGGGCCTTGAGGTCCTGACGGCCCGCGAGCGCAGGATAGTTGACCTCGCTTTGGCTGGCGCCCCCACACTCTAGCCGCACGCCCTGCACCCCGGATCCGGCTGGATCCGGGCGGTGCGCGTGGCGGTGGTGAGGGCGTCGTAGACGAGGAGGCGGCCGGTCAGGGGGCGGCCTGCGCCCGTGATCAGCTTGATGCACTCCAGCGTGGCCATGGATCCGATCACGCCCGCCAGGGCGCCGATCACGCCGACGCGGGCGCAAGTTTCAGCCCCGGGCGGGGCTTCGGGGACCAGACAGCGGTAGCAGGGGCGACCGGTAAAGACGCCGACCTGGCCCGTCCAGCGGCCAAGCGCGCCGGAGACGAGGGGACGGCCCTCGGCCAGGCAGGCGTCGTTGACGGCCAGGCGCGTCTCGAAGTCGTCCGTCCCGTCCAGCACCACGTCGAAGCGGGCGGCCAGCGCGCGGCCGGTGGCGGCGTCGAACCTGCCCTGGATCGGCTCGACGGCGATGTGCGGGTTCAGGTGGGCCAGGCGCTCGGCGGCGGCGGCGGGCTTGGCCCGGCCGATGTCGGCGGTCGCGAACTGCACTTGGCGCTGCAGGTTCGAGAGGGCCACGGTGTCGGGGTCGACCAGGCCGAGCCGCCCGACCCCGGCGGCCGCCAGATAGAGGGCGGCGGGCCCGCCAACTCCGCCGCAACCGACGATCAGCACCGAACTAGCCTTCAGCTTCTGCTGGCCCGGCCCGCCGATCTCGGCCAGCACCAGCTGCCGGGCGTAGCGCTCGACCTCGTCGTCGGAGAACTCCATGCCCGCCCATAGCGCGGGCGAGCGTGGATTGCAGCCTCAGCCGGCGGACTTCAGCTCGTCGGCGCAGGCCCGCAGCAGGCTCAGCGCTTCATCGGGCGAGAGGTCCGGCAGGGACTTGCCCTCGAGCTGGTCGGCGATGGCGGGCGTGATCACCGCCTGGCCCATGCTCCACTGGCTGAACTCGGCCTGATCGATGGGCTCGTAGGACAGCATACGGATTTCCACGTGGCGGCTGTCGCCTTCGAGATCGGCGAAGAGGCGGTCGATCGAGTCCTTCTGTCCCTCCAGGACCTGCAGGAACCAGCCATCGTGCGCCAGCAGCATGCCGGTCAGGCCGCGCGAGACATTGTTGCGCTGCGATGCGCCCAGGATTTCGGACAGGGCCATCAGATTGCTGGAGGCCACGCCGACGGCGCGGCTCGCGTAGATGGCGCGATGTAGTTGAATCATGGGCACTCCTTGTCCGGGCGGCCATAGGCCGGACCCATGAAGGATGCATGACTTGCGCCGACCGCGCGGCGCGGCCACCTATCGCCCATGAGCGATACCAACTTCCCCGACTGGCACGGCACGACAATCCTGGCGGTGCGCAAGGGCGGCCGGACCGTCATCGCGGGCGACGGCCAGGTCTCCATGGGCCCGACCATCGTCAAGGGCGCCGCGCGCAAGGTGCGGGTGCTGGCGGGCGGCAAGGTGCTG
>NZ_JANJTL010000142.1 GCF_024711105.1 Brevundimonas sp.
CTGCCCGGGGGGGGCTGGGCCGGGCGGACCCCCCCGGGGCCCGGGGGGGCCCGCGCCCCCCCCCCCCTGGGCTAACTGCGTCAGTCCCGGACCCTCTTCCAGCGGCGCGTCGACGCGGCCTGGGCCCGCGCCCCGGCCGCGCCGTGAAGGTCACCGCATCGGCGGTTGGCCGTCCCAGTACCGCATCGTCTCACTGAGGGCCGCACCGTCTTCGCCGATCTGGATGCTGACCACGTCGAAGGTCGGCGGGCCGCGCAGGGCGTCGGCGTTTGACATGGCCCAGCCTTCGGTCGGGACCCCGATCGGAGAGGCCTGCATGCGCTGGTCGCCGTTCTCGTCGTGGAAGGCTGACAGGGCGTAGGCCCCCGCCGGCACGTCGCGGAAGGTGACGGTCACCGCACCGGCCTGGGGGCTGTCGACGCGCTGGGCCAGACCCGCGCGCTGCATGAACTCGCCCTCGGTCTGCAGCGTCACATAGACGGTGCCGCCGCGCGCCTGGACTCCGTCCAGCGTCACCGTCACGTCGCCCGCGTGGGCGGCGCCCGCGCCGAGCAGGGCCAGGCCTGCGGCGACCGTCGAAACTCGCACTCCCACGATCATCTCCTTCTCACCTCATGGACAAGCACTTTATGATGCAAAGTATATTGCGTGTCAACGTAGCAGGGGGTGATTGCTCCGCTTCGCCGCCCTGACTAGGTTGCCCGCCATGAGCGCCACCCCCACCGATCCCGCCGCCGGCGTCGCCGACCTCTCCTTCGAGGCCGCGCTGAAGGAGCTGGAGCAGATCGTCGACCGGCTGGAGCACGGCGAGGCGCCGCTGGAGGAGTCCATCGGCCTGTATCAGCGCGGCGCCGCCCTCAAGGCTCACTGCGAGAAGCGGCTGGAGGCCGCGCGCCTGCGCGTCGAACAGATCGTCGTCGGATCGGGCGGTCAGGCCGAACGGGCCGAGCCCGCCGACTTCCAATGAGCGCGGCGGCCGAAACCATCGGCTTCGACGACTTCATGAAGGTGGACATCCGGCTCGGCCGGGTGGTGAAGGCCGAGCCCTTCCCTGAGGCGCGCAAGCCCGCCTACAAGCTGGTCATCGACTTCGGGCCGGACGTCGGGGTGAAGAAGTCGTCGGCCCAGATCACCGAGCACTACACTCTCGACGAACTGATCGGTCGTCCGGTGGCGGCAGTGGTCAACTTTCCGCCGCGCCAGATCGGGCCCTTCATGTCCGAGGTCCTGACGCTCGGCTTCCCCGACGCGAACGGCAAGGTTGTGCTGGTCGACGTCGATCGCGACGCGCCCATCGGCGGGCGGCTGTTTTGAGCGCCGCCGCCAAGGCTTCGAGCAGGTCCGGCGTCGCCACGCGGCTGGCCGAGGCGGCTGATCTGGTGACCGTGGCCCTCGACGAACTGCTGCCGCGCGCCGAGGGGCCGGAAGCCCGGTTGATCGAGGCGATGCGCTATGCGGCGCTTGGGCCCGGCAAGCGCATCCGGCCCTTCTTCGCGCTCGAGGCGGCTCGCCTGTTCGACATCGACGACCGCCCGGTGCTGAGGGCCGCCTGCGCGCTGGAATGCGTGCACACCTACAGCCTCATCCACGACGACCTGCCGGCCATGGACGACGATGCGCTCAGGCGCGGCCGGCCGACCGTCCACATCGCCTATGACGAGGCGACCGCCATCCTGGCGGGCGACGCCCTGCAGGCCTTCGCCTTCGAAATCCTGGCGCATCCGGACACCCACGACGACGCCGAAATCCGCGCCGAACTCAGCGCCCGTCTGGCCCGCGCCTCGGGGGCGCAGGGGATGGCCGGCGGCCAGATGATCGACCTGCTCGGCGGCCGCGAGGACCTGGGCGCCGTGGCCCGCATGCAGCGGCTCAAGACCGGCGCGCTCATCGCCTACGCCTTCGAGATCCCCGCCGTCATCGCCCGCGCCCGCGACGCCGAGCGCCAGGCGCTCTGCCATTTCGCCCAGGACCTTGGCCTCGCCTACCAGATCATCGACGATCTGCTGGACGTCGAAGGCGACGAGGATCTGCTCGGCAAGGCGGCCGGCAAGGACGCCGCCAGGGGCAAGGCCAATTTCGTCACCCTGCTGGGCGTCGAGGCGGCCCGCGAGCGCGTCCGCATGCTCGGCGACCAGGCCCGCGGCCGGCTCGAGATTTTCGGATCGAGCGCCGATTCGCTGAAGGACAGCCTGGATTTCGTGCTAGACCGCAAGGCCTGACGCCGCCGGCTGGCGGCACCTCCCCTGTGCGCTGCCTGATGCCGAACACCCCGCTTCTCGACACCGTCTCCAGCCCAGCCGACACGCGCGGACTGTCGATCCCGCAGCTGACGCAGCTGGCGGACGAGCTTCGGGCGGAGACGATCGACGCGGTGTCGGTCACCGGCGGTCACCTGGGCTCCGCGCTTGGCGTCATCGAACTGACGGTGGCCCTGCATCACGTGTTCGAGACGCCGACCGACACCCTGATCTGGGACGTCGGCCATCAGGCCTATCCGCACAAGATCCTGACCGGCCGGCGCGACCGCATCCGCACGCTGCGCCAGGGCGGGGGCCTGTCCGGCTTCACCAAGCGCAGCGAGAGCGAATACGACCCGTTCGGTGCGGCGCATGCGGCGACCTCGATCTCGGCGGCGCTCGGCTTCTGCGTCGCGCGCGACAAAGCCGGGTCGGACGCCAAGGTCGTGGCCGTCATCGGCGACGGCTCCATGTCCGCTGGCATGGCCTATGAGGCCATGAACAACGCCGCCGACACGACCAAGCAGCTGGTCGTGGTGCTGAACGACAACGACATGTCCATCGCGCCCCCGGTCGGCGGCATGAGCGCCTACCTGGCCGGCCTGGTGTCGGGCGGGACCTATCGGTCGATGCGAAAGGTCGGCAAGGCCGTCGCCGGAGTCTTCCCCGAGCCCCTGCAGAAGGCGGCCCGCAAGGCCGAGGAATACGCCCGCGGCATGGTCACCGGCGGGACCTTCTTCGAGGAGCTGGGCTTCTACTACGTCGGTCCTGTCGACGGGCACGACATGGAGGCCCTGGTCCCGATCCTGAAGAACGCCGCCCGGATCTCGGACCGCCCGGTGCTGGTCCACGTGGTGACCAAGAAGGGCAAGGGCTATGGCCCGGCCGAGAGCTCGGCCGACAAGTACCACGGCGTGGTCAAGTTCGACGTCGTCTCCGGCGTCCAGGCCAAGCCCAAGTCGAACGCCCCCAGCTACACCAAGGTGTTCGGCACCGAGCTGATCAAGCGGGCCGAGCGCGACGACAAGATCGTCGCCATCACCGCCGCCATGCCGTCGGGCACCGGGCTCGACCTGTTCGGCCAGGCCTTCCCGGACCGGACATACGATGTCGGCATCGCCGAGCAGCACGCGGTGACCTTCGCGGCGGGTCTGGCGGCCGGCGGGCTCAAGCCGGTCTGCGCCATCTATTCGACCTTCCTCCAGCGCGGCTACGACCAGGTGGTCCACGACGTGGCCATCCAGTCGCTGCCCGTCCGGTTCGCTATCGACCGGGCCGGCCTGGTCGGGGCCGACGGCTGCACCCACGCCGGATCGTTCGACATCGGCTACCTTGGGGCGCTTCCGGGCATGGTGCTGATGGCCGCCGCCGACGAGGCCGAGCTGGCCGCCATGATCGCGACGTCCCTTGAGATCGACGACCGGCCCAGCGCCTTCCGCTATCCGCGCGGCGACGGCGAGGGCGTGGAGATTCCGGAATTGGCTGCGCCTCTGGAGATCTGCAAGGGCCGCATCGTCCGCGAAGGCACGACCGTCGCCCTCCTCAGCCTCGGCACCCGCCTTGGCGAGACCATCAAGGCCGCCGACCTCCTGGCCGCGCGCGGGGTCTCGGCGACCGTCGCCGACGCCCGCTTCGCCAAGCCGCTCGACGAAGACCTCATTCTGCGCCTCGCGCGCGAGCACGAGGCCTTGATCACCATCGAGGAAGGCTCGATCGGCGGCTTCGGCGCTTTCGTGCTGCACCTGCTGGCCGAGAAGGGCGCGCTGGACCGCGGCCTCAAGATCCGCACCCTGACCCTGCCGGACATCTTCCAGGACCACGACAAGCCCGAGGCGATGTACGCCCTGGCCGGCCTGGACGCCGAGGGCATCGCCCGCTCCGCCATGACAGCGCTGGGCGCCGACGCGAGCCGCGCCGCGCGGGCCTAACGCGGGGCCGCCTGCCCGGGCTCCGGCGGCGGCAGCGCGTCCGCCGGGCCGCCTTCGGGACGCGGCGGCGTGGCCGGAATGTCCCGCTCGCGCGGGAGGTCCGCGAAGGCCTGCCACAGGCGCTCGGTCTCCACGCGGTAGCGGTCCAGTCCCAGCTCCGACATCTGGCCGGCCCAGGCGTCGGACAGCTCGCGCACCGTGCGACCGCCCCAGTTCGGCTCCAGCGTGGAGGCCCAGCTGACCAGGGAGGCGGCGTTGGTCACGGCCAGGAACAGGGTCGCCATGACGATGATGCGGCTGGTGTAGCCGCGCGCCACGTCGGCCTGATGCTCCTCCTCGTCGGGGTGGGCGTAGCCGAAGGCCTCCGGGTCGAGGTCGGCGGGGTCGGTGTCGAACAGCATCGCCTTCTCCTCGTCAGAACTGGAAGTAGATGAAGGGCGCTATGCCCTCGGGCCGAATGGCCTCGACGGTCAGCACCACCAGGCCGAAGGCGAGCGCGACCGCCGGCGACGGCATCCGGCTGAGCACCGTCGCCACGCCTTCGGCGGACCGGCGCGGCAGCCAGTGGATCGCCAGGCCGACGAAGGTCAGGGCGACCACCAGCGGCGTAACCAGCATCGGCGCGCTCCACTGGGTTCCCAGGCCCGTCAGGAAGGTCAGGGCTGAGGCGAAGCTCTCCGACCGGAACAGGATCCAGCCCAGCAGCACGACGTGGAAGGTGACGATCACGCCAATCAGGCCGGGCCGCGCGTTCCTGCGGAACAGTCGCTCCAGGGCCAGGACCCCGCCGTGCAGCGCGCCCCAGGCCACGAAGGTCCAGGCCGCCCCGTGCCACAGGCCGCCGAGCAGCATGGTGATGAGCAGGTTGCGGCAGGTCTTCCAGACCGGTCCCCGGCTGCCGCCCAGCGGAATGAACAGATAGTCCCGCAGCCAGCTCGACAGGCTCATGTGCCAGCGCCGCCAGAATTCCTGCAGCGACCAGGACCGGTAGGGCTGGTCGAAGTTCCGGGGGAAGCGATAGCCCAGCAGCGCCGCCACCCCGATGGCGATATCGCTGTAGGCCGAGAAGTCGCAGTAGATCTGCACTGCATAGCCGTAGGCCGCCACCATCAGGTCCACCGCCCCGTAGGCCGAAGGATCGAAGAAAACCGGATCGACGATGCGGGTGGCCAGCTCTGATGCGATCACCGTCTTCTTGGCCAGGCCCCAGGCGATCAGCACCAGGCCGTGGCAGACGATGTCCTTGCTGAGCTTGGGCGTCCGCTCGAACTGCGGCAGCAGGTGCGAGGCGCGAACGATCGGCCCCGCCACCAGGTGCGGGAAGAAGCTCATCAGCAGCAGCACGTCGCCCGCGGAATCCGCCGGCTGCGTCTTCCCGCGATGGACGTCGACCAGGTAGCTGATGCCCTGGAAGGTGAAGAAGGACACCCCGACCGGCAGGATGACCTCGAGCAGCGGCAGGTCCCGCTCCCAGCCGAACTGGAGCAGCAGGGCTCCCAGCTGTTCGACGAAGAAGCCGTAGTATTTGAAGAAGCCCAGGATCACTAGGTTGAGGGTGACGCCCAGCGCGACCCAGCCGATGCGGGCGCGCCGTTCCTCGGTCCGGCTGACCCGGTCGGCCACCCACCAGTTCATCAGGCCGCTGAAGATCAGCAGGGCCACGAACCGCCAGTCCCAGGCCGAATAGAAGACCCAGCTGGCCAGCAGCAGGAACCACTTGCGGGCGTTGTTGTCGCGCCCGAAGCCCCAGGTGACCGCATAGACCACCACGAAGAACAGGCCGAACTGCATCGTCGGGAAGAGCATCAGTCGGCTCCTCTACGCAGGGCCGCCAGCAGGTCCTCCGCCAGCCAGCCGCCGATGCGATCACCGCCCAGCCGGTTGAAGTGGACATGGTCGCCCCGCGCCGCCGGCGGGTCCTCGCGGAACCAGCGGTCGACCGAGCAGGGCCCGCCCATACGCGCCTCCCAGTCCCAGAAGGCGACGCCGGCCTCGTCGGCGACACGGCGCTGGATCTCCCGCACCTGGCCCAGCGCTGGCGGCGCGTACCAGCGCTCCAGCCCCGTATCGCGCCCCGCGACCAGGGCGTCGTAGTTGGCCAGCTCATCGGGCGTGAGCGGAAAGCAGTAGTCGATCGCCTGGTCGATGCTGTCGTAATAGAGGTCCGGCCGGGTCATTGCCGCGTCGGGCGGGCCTACGGCGAGGATCGCCGCGCCCGGCGCGGCCGAGCGCAGCAGGGCCAGCGCCTCGCGATAGCTGCCGCCGTATTCCGCCGCGTCGAAGTCGCGCTCGAAACCCTCGTTGGTGCCGAAGGCCAGCACGATCAGGTCGGGCCGGTAGGCGTCCATCTCGGCCCGCAGCACCCGGCCGTCGCGCGACAGGAGCGAGCGCACAGTCTCACCGATGACGCCGAGGTTGGAGACGGTCACTCCGCCTCCCGTTCGCGTGGTGGTCGCCCAGGAGAAAATCCGGATTCGTGCGTCCCGAACCGCCAACGAACCGAAGGACGCGGCCGCAGCAAGGTCCAGCCGCTCGCAACGGGGCTCCGGGAAGGGGGCATCGGCAAACACCTGCCGGGTTTGACCCGCCGCCGAGAGCTCCAGCACCCCGGCGCTTGGCTCCGCGAGATAGCAAACCGTCAGCCGATCGAACTCCGCTGCCGGCTCGGTCGAGATGTCCAGCCGTGCGCCTGGCTGCGCGACCCCGACGAAGCCGCTCAGCCCGGCCGACTGATCACCGTCCCGGCGCGGGACGGCGCGCACGCCGCTAAAGCCGAGCGTCGCCTGCCGCACCGTAAAGCCCTCATAGGGCAGGGCCGCTGGCAGAACGCCTCGCCCCGCCGGACCGTGCGTGGCCTGCAGCCGCGCGCGGAAGGCGCCAGAGATGTGATCCGCCGCGTGGTGGCTGTCGCCGAGGATGAGGATGTGGAAAGGCTGCTCCCGCGCTGGGTCGGCCAGCGTGTGGGCGGCGGACGCGAGACGCTCGCCGTGCTCCAGAGTCGATCCTTGTGCGGGACTGCCCGGCTGCATCAGAAGCGCCGCCGCAAGAACGGCGCCGATCAAGCGTCGCTCGCCGGTCCCGAGGGCGGGGTCGCCGCCGCCGACGGCCCGGCGACCGCGGCGCGCGCCTCCTCGATATCGGCGCGCAGCCGCTCCTCGAGCGGCCGGGCCAGCACGAGATAGCCGTTCATTGTCATATGGATGCCGTCCTGGGCCCGCGCCAGTTGGCGCGCGCCGCCCGGGCCCGTGGGCAGATAGGCGGCGTATTCCATGTTGGCGTCGCTGGTCACCGGCGCAGTGTCGATGAAGGGGAAGCCGCCCGCCGAGGCCCGCGCGGCGAAGATGTCGTTGACCAGTTCGGCGCCTGCTTCCGCCCGCTCCGAGCGCATCCGCGGCAGGCCGACCCAATAGACCGCCGCGCCGCGGCTGCGCGCCAGTTCGGCAAGGCCGTCGACCCGGCGGCCATAAGCCTCGCGCCAGGCCGCTTCGCCATAGGGATGGACCATGCCGTCGCCCTGCATGGCCTGGCGGTCGTTGGTGCCGATCATGAAGACGGCGATGTCGATCCGTTGCTGCGCCAGTTGTTCGGCTGTCCGCGTCTGGACGTTGACGTAATCATAGCGGGCCAGACCAGTGGAGGGCTGGCTCAGGCGGACCAGCCGCACGTCCTCGATGTCCTGGAGTTCGCGATACAGGCCAGCCCACAGGCCGTCGGCCATGGAGTCTCCGAACACGCCGATGGTCAGGCCGTCCCCACGCGCAAGCGCCGCCCTCAGGGCCGCCTGGTTGGAATCGACGGCCGGCGCAGCGACTGGTTCAGGCTCTGCGACCGGCGCGCTGGGCCCGACCGCCTCGGGCATGGAGAAGGCGAAGCCGTCCGGCATCTGGGGCAGTGGGCCACCCGCCGACCACCAGCCGAACGCGACCCCGCCCAGCAGGCCCATCAGCCCGCCGATCGCGAAGCCCGAGCCGAACCGGGGCCTCCCCGTCGTTCGCTGCTGGTCCTCTCCGTCAGACGCCACTGCGCTCCCCCGAGCGGATTTGAAGTTACTGAAATCCTTCTAACCGATCTCAGCGCGTCGCCAGAGTCCCTTCTCCGCCCGGTTGCGAGACACGGTTAACGTAGGCCGCGCGGCGGCCGCCGGCCGAGATGCGCACAAAGCGGAAGCCGCGCCGGGTCAGCTCGTCCATCAGTTCGGGCAGGGCCTGGACCATCGCCGGCCGGGTCTCGTGCAGGATCAGGACGCCGCCGTTCGAGGCCTCCATGTTGGCGACCGTGCGCCGGATGATGGCGCTGGCGCTCAGGCCCCTCCAGTCGTCGGTCCCGCCCTCGGCCGAGATGGAGGTGATCCCCTGGCCGGCCATCCAGCCCCTCAGCGCTGGGCTGTCGTTCAGGCCGGGGAAGCGGAAGAAGGGCTCCACGTTCTCAGCCCCGCCCGCAGCCTCGTAGAGGGCGCTGAAACCCCGGTCGATCTCGGTCCGTGCGCCCGCCGCGCTCCAGTAGCGAAGCTGGGTCGGGTGCGACCAGCTGTGGCTGGCCACGCCATGACCACGCGCGATGGCCTCGCGGACCAGGTGCGGATGCATTCGGGCCCACAGGCCGACGTAGAAGAAGGTCGCGGTCACACACCGCTCCTCCAGGATTTCGAACACCCTCGGGTCGCCCCGCCAGTCCGGCCCGTCGTCGAAGGTCAGGGCGATGGTGCGCGGGGGCAGGGGCGTTCGCGGGTACTGGATGGCGCCGTAGCCCGCGGTCTGGTGCGGCAGGACCACCACCTCGGTCTCGGCCGGATAGGCGGGATGGGTCGGGCAGGGGCCCGAGGCGCGGAACTCCGTCGAGGTCTGGGCCGCCGCGCTCGGCAGCAATCCGGGCAGCGTCAGCCGCCAGGACTCTCCGCGCGGCGGGAGCAGATAGGCCCCCACGCCGACCAGCAGGATCAGGATCAGACGCCCCATACGCGGCGACCTTCGCTCACCCGCCCGGGGCCTGTCTCCCCTGTTCGTGCGACAGGCGTAGCCGTCAGGCAGCCAGGTCCACCGTCACCGGCGCGTGGTCCGACGGCCGTTCCCAGGCGCGGCAGTCGTCGTGGATGCGCGCCGAGCCGGCCACGACCGCCGGGGTCAGTCCGGGCGAGGTCCAGATGTGGTCAAGCCTCAGGCCGCGGTTCGATTTGCGGAAGTCGAGCGCGCGATAGCTCCACCAGCTGGCCAGCTTGGTCGGTTCGGGGATCTGGTCCCGCACCACGTCCGAGAACTCACCGGCGGCCTGCAGCCGGCGCAGGGTCTCGACCTCGATCGGCGTGTGGCTGACGATCTTGGACATGTAGCGGTGGTTCCAGACGTCGTTCTCGCCAGGCGCGATATTGAAGTCGCCCGCCAGCACCAGCGGCCGCTGCTTGTCACGCGCGCCCATCTCGACGGTCAGCTTCTCGTAGAAGTCCAGCTTGTGGTCGAACTTGGGGTTCAGCTCCCGGTCGGCCACGTCCCCGCCGGCCGGGATGTAGAAGTTGTGCAGCTCGATCCCCTGCACCCGCCCGCCGACGCAGCGGGCGTGACCCTCGCGGCAGGCGGCGATCGGATCGACGTCACCGATGGGAAAGCGCGAGGCGATGGCCACGCCGTGCCAGCCCTTCTGCCCCTGCACGCGCAGGTACGGCAGGCC
>NZ_JANJTL010000153.1 GCF_024711105.1 Brevundimonas sp.
GGCGGGCCTTCTGGGCGGGGGCGACGACTTCGTGGGGGGCGTGGGCCGGGTGGGGTGGTTGGGACCTGGCCGCCGGTTTTGGCCGCGCGAGGCCCCCGCCGCAACCGCGCCGGGCGTCAGCTCGGAGGCAGCAGAAACTCCTCGCCCCGGCGCAGCAGCATCTCGCGGCCCTCGCGTCGCACGTCGCCCACCCATTCGCGCAGCCGGTTGCAGCGCGTCGCGTCGGGACGGAGCCGGTCGCCGGAGTTGCGGCCCAGCACCGTCAGATAGCCCATGACGCCGTCGAAGGGGCTCTGGGTCCCCCGGCTGGCCGAACTCATGGCCGCCAGCTCCAGGGCGCCGACCATGCCGGCCTCGGACACCGCCACCGCATCGACGCGACAGGCGTAGGCGTCGGCGATGGCGCGACCCCAGCGGGCCTCGGCGTCGCGCATCTGTTCAGCGGTCGGCCGTCCGGCCAGCGACATGGCCACCGGACCGGCGTCGGCCGCGCGCGCGTAGCGGACGCGCGGATAGTCGCCGCCCGTGGTCACGCAGCCTGAAACAAGCAGGCCAGCCGTCAGGACGGCGAGGACCGTTCGCATGATCTCGTCTCCAGACCCCCAGTCCGGAGCGCCACCTTCACCGCGCGACTGCGGCGATTTATGGGCTGCGCCTCAGCCTTCCCGGCCGATCGGATAGAGGCGATAGCGCTGATCATAGAAGGGCGTGCGCTCGTAGAACCAGGCCAGCCGCGCGTCGCCATCGGCAGCGAACTCGGGTTCCGACGCCAGCTTCGCCTCGAACTCGGCGCGCAAGGTCGGATCGGCCGCCAGCATGGATTCGGCCAGCGGCGCGATGGCGTAGGCCTCGATGTACTCCACCCGGTTCAGTATCTCCGGGAACATGCCCCAGGCGAAGAAACTCTCCGAGGACTGCGGCTCGAGCAGCAGGACCACGACGTCGCCCATCGGCTGGTCCGTCGGGATACGCACCGAGCCGGCCGGGAAGGTCCAGCGCATCGTCTCGACCGTCGGTTCGCCCGCGGTCATCGGCACATGGCCCTCGTTGGTGCGGCCCGACACCGCAGCCTCGTCCAGCCGCAGCATCTCGACCTCGACCGTGCGGGGTTCGTCGAGCGTCTCCATCCGCACGCCCTGCAGGCGCAGGCGCTCGATCAGGTCCGAACGGTAGGACGGCACCCAGTAGGCCTCCGGCCGCCGAAGCGTGAGGGTCGGCCGCGAGCCGTAGTAGGGCATGCGCCAGACCTCCGGATCCGGCTCACCGAGCCAGCGGACCTCCGTGCGACCCGAGGCCTCGCTCTGGTAGGTCTCGAAGCGGATGCCCAGGAAGTCGCGCGTGGTGATGGGCTCCTCGGTCGCCACGAAGTTGGCGGGGATCTCCGCCGGGCGAAGCGCGGCGTCGGCGGCGGCCGCGGCGCGCAGCTCACCACCGCGCTCGGCCAGAAGGCGCAGGGCGGCCTCCAGGAAGACATAGGTCCCCAGAACCCGCTGCTCGTGGGGCTTGAGGCTGTGGTTCTCGATCAGGATGGTCGGGGTGTGGGCCGCCGAGCCCCAGCCGTTGGAGAACCGCTCGCCCAGTCCGCCGTCGGACAGGCCCGCGCGCGGATTGCGGTCGTCGATGGCGAAGACGAGGGGCCCGGGGATGTGGCCGCGTTCGGACAGCGCGCCGTCGACGAACGGCCGGAAGGCGCTGTCGAGCCATTGAGCCGTGGCCGGCGAGCGGCTCCACACCCCGTCCTCGCCGTTGTAGCCGTAGGTGACGTCATACTGGTAATCGATCCCGTCGGTGACGTGGATGTCGACATAGAGGTCCGGCCGATAGCGCTGGAGGAAGCCCATCAGGGCCCGCATTTCCGGCTGGTCCAGCTTCATGAAGTCGCGGTTGAGGTTCTGGTTGGTGGCGGTGTTGCGCCAGCCCTGAATGCGGGGGCCGCGCTGGTTCGGCCGCGAATAGGCGCCCGAGCGCTCATGGCCGTCGACCGACAGGATCGGGATCAGGATCAGATTGACGCGGTCCAGCAGGTCGTCGCGACCGTAGAAGGCGATGTCGCGCAGCAGCATCATGCCCGCGTCCTTGCCGTCGATCTCTCCCGGGTGGATGCCGGCCTGGGCGACCAGCAGCGGCTTGGACGGATCGAGCTCGGCGCCGTCGCGGGACGCGATCACCGCATAGATCGGCCGCCCTTCCGGCGAGGTCCCGAACTGCTCGATGCGGATCAGGTCGGACGCGGCGTCCAGCCGGTCGAACCAGGCGCGGGTGTCTTCGTAGTTCGGGCTGAAGTCATGCTCCGGATCGGCCTCGAAGCCCGTGACCCAGGGATCGGAAGCTGGACGCAGCAGGTCGCGGCTCTCCCCGTCCCACTCAGGCGCCGGCGGCAGGAAGGGCCGATCCCAGGGGGCGGCGTTGGCGCGGTCAGGCGAGGCAGTCTGGGACATGGCGAAACTCGGCGATAGGGCGAGGACGGCGGCGCAAAAGGCGGCGATCAGGCGCATGGCCGCGTTCCTCGGCCAATCCGCAGACCGGGGCAAGTCCGCGCCGCCCGCATCAGGCGCTCATCGCCAGATCGGCGTGTCGTCACCGGGCAATCCCAGCCGACCCCACATCTCCGAGACCCGCTCGACCACGTCCTGATCCATGCGGATCTCCTCGCCCCATTCGCGCCTGGTTTCGGGCGGCCACTTGTCGGTGGCGTCCAGGCCGATCTTGGAGCCGAGGCCGCTCTCTGGGCTGGCGAAGTCCAGGTAGTCGATGGGGGTGTTCTCGATGACGGTGATGTCGCGGGCCGGGTCCATCTTGGTCGAGATGGCCCACATCACGTCCTTCCAGTCGCGGGCGTTCACGTGGTCGTCCACAACGATGACCCACTTGGTGTACATGAACTGGCGCAGATAGCTCCAGACGCCGAGCATCACCCGCTTGGCGTGGCCGGGATAGGCCTTCTTCATCGAGACCACGGCGATGCGGTAGCTGCAGCCCTCGGGGGGCAGCCAGAAGTCGACGATCTCCGGGAACTGCTGCTGCAGCAGCGGGATGAAGACCTCGTTCAGGGCCTCGCCGAGCACCGAGGGCTCGTCCGGCGGGCGGCCGGTGAAGGTGGTCAGGTAGATGGGGTCGCGGCGCATGGTGATGGCCGTCACCTGGAAGACCGGAAAGGTCTCGACCGAGTTGTAATAGCCGGTGTGGTCGCCGTAGGGGCCCTCGGGCGCGTGCTCGTCGAGCAGGACGTGGCCCTCCAGCACGATCTCGGCCTGGGCCGGGACCATGAGCGGCACGGTCTTGCACGGGACCAGCTCGGCCTTGGCCCCGCGCAGCAGGCCAGCGAACTGGTATTCCGACAGGGTGTCCGGCACCGGCGTCACCGCCGCCAGGATCGTGCCCGGATCGGCGCCCAGAACGACGGCGGCGGGCAGGGGCTCGCGCTTCCCGGCCTTGCGGTGCCGGGCGTAGTGCTGGGCCCCGCCGCGGTGGGCCAGCCAGCGCATGATGGCCTTGTCCTCGCCCAGCACCTGCATGCGGTAGATGCCGAGGTTGAAGTCGTCCTCGGCCGCGTCCGACGGCCCCTTGGTGACTACGAGGCCCCAGGTGATCAGCGGCGCGGGCTCGCCCGGCCAGCAGCCTTGGATGGGCAGCGACGTCAGATCGATCTGGTCGCCCTTCAGCACCACCTGCTGGACCGGGGCGGTCTTCACGACCTTGGGCCGCATGCTCATGGCCGTCTGGACCATGGGCAGCATCTCGAGCGCCTGGCCCATGTCGCGCGGCGGGGTCGGATTGCGCAGCTCGGCCAACAGATGGCCGACCTCGCGCAGCTCGCCGGCTGTAGTGCGGGCCTTCTTGCCGACGGTGACGCCCATGGCGACCCGCTTCACCGTGCCGAACAGGTTGGCGAGGCAGGGGAGCGGGCTGACCGAGCCGTCGGGCATGACCGGCTTTTCGAAGATCACGGCCGGCCCGCCGTTCCGCAGCAGCCGCGTCTGGATTTCGGTCATCTCCAGCTGGGTGGAGACGGGCTCGCTGACCCGGACCAGTTCGCCCTGGGCTTCCAGCTGATCGATGAAGTCGCGCAGGGACTTGTAGGCCATGACGCCTGATGGCCCCGGCGCGGCTTCAGATCAATACGCCAGCGCCAGGCCGTCCTTGCGCATCTCGGTGGCCGCGCCATAGGTCCAGCCGCCGTCGGGGTTCACCTGGCGCATGACGTTCTGGTATCCGCCGAAGCCGCCGTCGGGCGGGCCCAGCGTCCAGCCCTTGGCCTCCAGACCCGCGCGGGCCTCGGCCGGGACGCCGCTTTCGAGGTGCAGGACGCCGATGCCCTCGGCCATCTGGCCGGTCGGCTCGGACGAGCCGTAGTGCTGCCAGCGCGGGGCGTCCCCGGCCTCCTGCGGCCCCAGGCCGTAGTCCGTCATGTTGATGACGATCTGCGACTGGCCCTGCGGCTGCATGCCGCCGCCCATGACGCCGAAGGCCATCCACGGCTGGCCGTCCCTGCAGGCGAAGCCCGGGATGATGGTGTGGAACGGCCGCTTGCCCGGCGCATAGACGTTGGGGTGGCCGTCGCGCAGGTTGAACAGCTCGCCCCGGTCCTGGAACATGAAGCCGAGCGTCGCGCCGTCCGGCCCGTCGGGCACGAGCCCTGAACCCATCCCGCGATAGTTCGACTGGATCCAGCTGACCATCATGCCGTCGGCGTCGGCGACGCTGAAATAGGTGGTGTCCCCTTGCGTCGGCGCGTCGCCCGGGAAGGCGCGCTCCATGACACGGTCCATCCGGATCAGGGCGGCGCGCTCACGGGCGTACTCCTTGGACATCAGCCATTCGACCGGCGTCTCGGCGAAGCGGGTGTCGGCGAACCAGCGGGCGCGATCCTCGAAGGCCAGCCGCTTGGCCTCGGCCTGGACGTGGATGGAGTCGGCGGTCTGGAAGCCGAGTTCCGGCATGTCGAACTGCTCGACGATGTTGAGCAGCTGCAGGGTCGACAGGCCCTGGGTGTTGGGGCCGAGCTGATAGACGTCGACCCCGCGATAGGGCGACATCAGGGGGTCGACCCATTCGGTACGGTGCGCGGCCAGATCCGCGCGGGTCATCCAGCCGCCGATGCGGCGGAAGTAGCTTTCGATGTGGTCGGCGATCGGCCCGTCGTAATAGGCGTCGCGGCCGCCCTCGGCGATCATCCGGTAGGTGCGGGCCAGGTCGGGATTTCGGAACATCTCGCCTTCGCGGGGCGTGCGGCCGCCGGGCATAAAGACGCGCCGTGCGTTGTCGGTCTCCTCTACGCCCGCGTTCGGGCGCAGGAAGTTGGCCATGTTGCGCTCGAGATAGAAAGCGATCAGCTGCGGCACGGGCACGCCCCGGTCGCACAGCTCGGCCACCGGCAGCAGCACGTCGGCCCAGGGCAGCTTGCCGTAGCGCTGGTGCGCGCTCCACCAGGCGTCGACCGTGCCGGGCACATTGACCGTGACCGCCCCGTAGCGCGGCAGATAGCCCTCGACCGCGCGGCTGCGCGCCGTCTCCAGTGACAGGCCCATGGGGGAATTGCCCGAGCCGTTCAGGCCCACGACCCGCCCCTGAGCGGGGTCCCACATGAGGCAGAAGGCGTCGCCGCCGATGCCGTTGGCCACCGGCTCCAGGAATCCCAGCGCCGCATTGATGGCGATGGCCGCGTCGATGGCCGAGCCCCCGCGCCTCAGCGTGTCGATCCCGATCAGGGTGGCCATGGGATGCGCCGTCGCAGCGGCCCCCTGCGACCCCCATACGGTCGAACGCCCGGCGAAGGGCTGGCCCGTGATCCGGTCGCCCGACCCGACGTTGCGGTAGATCTCCTGGCTGAGCGCCGACCCGGCGGTGGCGAGGCCCAGCGGCAGGGCGGCGAAGAAGGTCCGTCGGCGCATAGCGTGTCTCCCTGTTCGCGGCGCATAGAGACGCCCGGTCCCGTTCATGGCAAGCGCCACATTTCCGCCTCGCCTCTCAAGCGCTTGTGATGGCGAAGGTCCCGATGGCCCGCTAGGCTCCCGCGAATGGATTTGCGTCTCCTCCTCCTCATCGCCACCGCTGCCTGCGCGCCCCTGCTTCCGGACCAGCCGGACCTGCAGGAACCGCCAGCCCCACAGTCGGGCGCGCCGGACACCTCGGCGACGCCGACCGCTTCGGTCACCCCGACCGAGCAGATGGCCTTCGACACCTGGCGTGAGAGTTTCCTGGACCGTCGCGCGGGGGCGAACCGTGAAGCCTGGGCGCGCGAGCTGGCGGGACTGACGCCCGACCAGAGGGTCGTTGATCGTGACCGGTCCCAGCCGGAGTTTTCGAGCAGCGCGGGCTCCTACATCTCCCGCGCCATGACCGCCGACCGCATCGCGCGAGGGCGTGACCTGATCGGCGCCTCGCCGTGGATGCGTGACATCGAAAGCCAGTACGGCGTGCCACGCGAGATCCTGGTGGCCATCTGGGCCCAGGAAAGCGGCTTCGGCCGGATCCAGGGCGACTTCGACGTCGTGCGCTCCCTGGCGACCCTCGCCTGGGAAGGTCGGCGGCGGGACTGGGCCGAGGGGCAGCTGGTCGACGCCCTACGTATCGTCACCGAGGGCCGGCGGGATCGAGCCCGGCTGCTCGGCTCTTGGGCGGGGGCGATGGGCCAGACCCAGTTCATGCCGGACAACTACCTGCGCCTGGGCCGCGACCATGACGGCGACGGCTTCGTCGACATCTGGGGCTCGGATCGCGACGCCCTGGCTTCGGCGGCCAATCTCCTGGCCACCGCCGGATGGCGACGCGGCCAGGGCTGGGGGGCCGAGGTGATCCTGCCCGAGGGCTTCGACTACTCGCTGGCCGAGACGGATCGGGCACCCTGGACGACCT
This sequence comes from Brevundimonas sp., assembly GCF_024711105.1. Taxonomy (GTDB): domain Bacteria; phylum Pseudomonadota; class Alphaproteobacteria; order Caulobacterales; family Caulobacteraceae; genus Brevundimonas. Next base: position 6,856 of record NZ_JANJTL010000153.1, read on the forward strand.
GGCGGGCGCGTGGCGTGCGCCGGTCTGACGGCGGCGAGTTCACGGCCGCCGAAGCCTCGGAGGAAGCCCTGATCCTGCTACCGGCCGGGGCCTATGGACCCGCCTTCCTGGCCCTGCCCAACCACTATGTGATCCGGCGCTACAACAACTCGGTCTCCTACGCCCTGTCAGTGGGCCTGCTGGGGGACGCGATGATGGGTCGGCCCAGCCTGACTCGCGCTTGGCCGGAGGAAGAGCCTATGTCCCGCGACCAGCGCTTCGCCGCCCAGCGGGCGCTGCTCGCGCTCGGCTACGATCCGGGCGGAATCGACGGGGTGATCGGGTCAGGCACTCGCGGCGCCCTGCGACGGTGGCAGCAGGCGCGTGGCCTGCTGGCCGACGGCCACCTCACCGCGGCGCTGGCGGAGCGGCTCAGGGCCGAAGCCGGCCTCTAGGCTGCGGACTTGACGGAACGGTCCGCCGGGAGGACCGTTCGCCTTGCTGTTAGGGAGAAACGCCATGCGCAAAATCTTGCTCGTCCTTGCGGCCACGGCTCCGCTGGCGCTGGCCGCCTGCGCCACGACCGGCATGGACCGTCAGAGCTATCAGGAAGAATTTCAGGCCCTGAACGCCGAGTGTCAGGCGCGCGGCGGCATGCTGACCCCCATTCCGGGCTCGACCGGACCGCGTCCGGCCAATGACTACGCCTGCGAAATCCGCGGCGGGGGCTCGGGCCGGATCGGCTAGGCCGCGCTAGCCCGCGATCAGCACCCACAACCCCGTCGCGGCGAAGGCCGCGGCGGCGGCGAAGCGGATCCAATTAAGCGGCAGTCGGTCTGCGGCGGCCTGCCCGAGCAGCACGGCCGGGGCGTTGGCGATCACCATGCCGAGCGTCGAGCCGGCGACGACGGGCAGGATTTCCGCGAAGCGAGCGGCCAGGGCGGCGGTGGCGATCTGGGTCTTGTCGCCCATCTCGACGAGGAAGAAGGCGGTCGTCGTCGTCCATAAGACTGAGGCCCAGCGCCGCTTTCGGTCCGGGGGGCAGTCGTCGAAGGTGTCGGGGATGAGGGCCCAGGCGGCGAAGGCCAGGAACAGGGCGCCCAGGACCCAGCGCATCCAGGTTCCTTCAAACCAGTGAGCCGCAAGGAAGCCCACGGCGCCGGCGAGCGCGTGGTTGGCCAGAGTCGCGAGGAGGATTCCCGCCAGGATGGCCGACGGCCTGCGCCAGGCGGCCGCCAGGCAGATGGCCAGCAGCATGGTCTTGTCGCTGATTTCGGCGACGGCCACGAGGCCGGTGGAGATGATGAGCGCGTCCATGGGTGTTCCGGGTCCAGGGCAAGACAGGACGATCCGCGCCCGGCCGGACGCGAAGCGCCAAAGGTCTTGCCAGAGCCTGTCGGCTCGCCCGCGCCACCACGCGAATGCGTGAAGTGTGTTGACGCGGCCCCTCCTGGGAGGCGGAGGCGGCTACTCCCCAGTGACGGGCGGCTCGATAACGATGCGGGGCTGGTCGCGCAAGCCCGCCCTCAACGCGCGCCGTTCCACCAGATAGGCGAACAGCCAGCAGGCCATGGCCCAGGCCGCCCCGATCGCCCAGCCGGCCAGGACGTCGGTGGCCCAATGGGCGGCCAGATAGACCCGGCTGACGCCGACCAGCATCGCGATGACCACCGCCGAGCCCAGGACATAGGCCTTCATCCGCTTTCGCGCGAACGCCCGCTCCAGCATGACGCCGAGCGTCAGGTAGAAGACCGTCGACAGCAGGGCGTGGCCCGACGGGAAGCTGGCGTTCAGCGTCTCGACGGCGCGATGGATCTCCGGCGGCCGGTCCCGCTCGAACACGCCCTTGAGCCCCTCGCTGAGCAGGAGACCGCCCGCCAGCGACACCGCCAGCATGACGGCCGAGAAGGGCTTCTTCTGGATCAGCAGCACGCCCGTCGCCACCAGGGCGAAGAGCAGCAGGACCGACAGGCCGCCCAGCGCGGTGATGTCCGTCATGGCCGTCTGCAGCCAGTCCGGGCCGATGGCGTCGGCGGGATCGGCGGTCGGCCGCATCCAGTCCAGCACCGCCCGGTCCATCGCCTGGCCGTCGGCCTCGGTCATGTCGTCGGCGATCTCGACGAAGGCGGCGATTCCGCCAGCTATGACGCCCAACGCGACCACCACGCCGAGCTCTTGGCGCGCAAAATGGAGCAGGCGGCGAAGCGAGACCGCCGCGCGGCCGGCCAGCAGGTCGTGAATTGCCATTACCTCGGAACCGCCAAGCTTGGTCCCGGTTCCGCTCACGCGTTCGTGATGACGTCAGGAAGCCCCGAATCCCGGCGATCCACAGAGGCCTCCACAAGCTCCGATCACGAATCGCTTCAGAGGCGAGGTCAAGGCGTTGACGCCTCATTAGGGATATGGCCCCCTAGATATGGACCTTGGGGCAAGGGGTCCTACTAGATGCGGTGTTACAGCGCCGCTCTCTTCGGTTCTGGAATTAGGGGCAGGGTGTATGGCTGGCGGTGAAGCGTTGATGCGGAACGAGTTTTCTGCGGAAGGCCAGGGGGCCGAGATCGTCCCCTTCGGCGGCGCTCCCAACCTCAGCCTGGTGCGCAAGGTCGAGGTCGACCGCAGCCGCGACGCCCTGCTGACCGACTTCGGAAAGAAGACCCTCGAAGACCGCTATCTCCTGCCGGGCGAGAGCTATCAGGACATGTTCGCGCGCGTCGCCACGGCCTATGCCGACGACGCCGACCACGCCCAGCGCGTCTACGACTACATGAGCCGCCTGTGGTTCATGCCGGCTACCCCGGTGCTGTCGAATGGCGGCGCCGACCGCGGCCTGCCGATCTCCTGCTTCCTGAACTCGGTCGGCGACAGCCTGGAAGGCATCCAGCAGGTCTGGAACGAGAACGTGGCGCTTGCGTCCAACGGCGGCGGCATCGGCACCTACTGGGGCGGCGTCCGCTCCATCGGCGAAAAGGTGAAGGGCGCCGGCCAGACCTCGGGCATCATCCCCTTCATCCGGGTCATGGACTCGCTGACGCTGGCGATCAGCCAGGGCTCGCTGCGCCGGGGCTCGGCGGCGGTCTATCTCGACATCCACCACCCGGAGATCGAGGAGTTCCTGGAGATCCGGAAGCCCTCGGGCGACTTCAACCGCAAGTCGCTGAACCTGCACCACGGCATCAACATCACTGACGCCTTCATGGAGGCGGTGCGCGACGGCAAGAGCTTCGACCTGATCTCGCCCAAGACCGGCGAGGTGCGGAAGACCGTCGACGCGCGCGGACTGTGGACCAAGATCCTCGAGGTCCGTCTGGCGACCGGCGAGCCCTATCTGATCTTCTCGGACACGGTGAACCGCGCCATGCCCGAGCACCAGCGCGAGCTGGGCCTGAAGGTGAAGCAATCCAACCTGTGCTCGGAGATCATGCTCCACACCGGGCCGGACCACCTGGGCGTCGACCGCACCGCCGTCTGCTGCCTGTCGAGCGTCAACGCCGAGACCTTCCTGGAGTGGCGCGACGAGCCCCGTTTCATCGAGGACGTGATGCGCTTCCTCGACAACGTGCTGGAAGACTTCATCACCCGCGCCCCGCCGTCGATGGGCGCGGCGGTCTATTCCGCCAAGCGCGAGCGCTCGGTGGGCCTGGGCCTGATGGGCTTCCACTCCTTCCTGCAGAGCCAGGGCGTTGCCTTCGAGAGCGCCATGGCCAAGTCGTGGAACATGCGGCTGTTCAAGCACCTGCGCCGCGAGGCCGACAAGGCCAGCCGCCTGCTCGCCGAGGAGAAGGGCCCCTGCGAGGACGCCAGGGACCGCGGCAAGATGGAGCGGTTCAGCCACAAGCTGGCCATCGCCCCGACAGCCTCGATCTCGATCATCTGCGGCGGCACCAGCGCCGGCATCGAGCCGATTCCGGCCAACATCTACACCCACAAGACCCTGTCGGGCTCTTTCGCGGTGAAGAACCCCTACCTGGAAGAGCTGCTCGAGCAGCGCGGCCAGAACACCGAGGCCGTCTGGTCCTCGATCCTGGCCAACGAGGGCTCGGTCCAGCACCTGGACTGCCTGAGCGAGGACGAGAAGGCCGTCTACAAGACCGCCTTCGAACTGGACCAGCGCTGGGTCATCGAGCTGGCCGCCGACCGGACGCCGGAAGTCTGCCAGGCCCAGTCGGTCAACGTCTTCCTGCCCGGCGACGTCGATAAGTGGGACCTGCACATGCTGCACTGGTCGGCCTGGGAGCGGGGCATGAAGTCCCTGTATTACCTGCGTTCCAAGTCGGTGCAGCGCGCCGCCTTCGCCGGCGCCGAGGGCAAGGCCGAAGAGGAGCCGGATCCGAACCAGCCGGACCTGTTTTCGGCGGCGCGAACGGACTACGACGAGTGTCTCGCCTGCCAGTGACCACCGGTCACGGAACCTGAGCCGTACGCGGACCGTTTGCCAGACACAGGAAGTTTGGGCATTGTCCTCCGGTCGATCGCCGGGGGCGCGTCGAGAGGGAGCGTCGATGAGGTTCGACGTGACGGGAGGTCTGGGAGTGATCGCAGCGGCCATGGCCGTTTGCGCCGCTGACTCCGCTCTGGCTCAATCGCTTGAACAGGACAGCTGGGCCGCATCCGTGCCGGTTCAGATCACCCCCGGTTTCGCGGCCCAGTCGGACGCCGAGGCCCTGGAGCTCCAGGGCGAGGCGCTGCGCCTGAACCGGGCCCTCTTCGAAAACACGCCGGGTTTCGTGGCCTCCCAGACGCGCGGCGTCTGGCGCCAGCGTGGCGACGGCTCGATCGAGCAGATCCGAGTCCGCTGGTACGAAGCGCCGCGCGAGACGCCGCTTCCAACCGAAAGCATCCAGCGCGCCCGTCTCGAGCGTGATTACGACGTCACCTATGTGCGCGGCTGGCCCATGGTGTCCGGCGAGCCGGGCGCCCAGGTGGAGTTTACGCCCCACGCCGGCGTCGGCGTCGGTTCCGAGGGCGGCACCGCCGAGGTCGGGGCCACCATCCGGGTCGGCGATCTGGAGGTCCGCGACGGACGCTCCTACGAGGACGACCAGGGCCGCTGGTACCTGTTCGCGGCCGGAACCCGCCGGGCGGTGGGACTGAACTTCGCGCGGGGCATGGACGGCGGCTGGGCCCGGGAGGGCGTGAGCCACGACACCGGAGCCTTCATCGGCGACGCCCAGATCGGCGTGGCCTGGCGGCGAGGCGACACCCAGAGCTCATTCGGCTACGTGCACCGCGAGATCACCGCCGAGGGCGTCCACGGTGGCACCGGCATCGACCGGGACGTCACGGAAGGATTCGTGGCGTTCCAGTTCTCGGTTCGCCCGGACTGGTGATCGCCTAGAGGTTCAGCAAGGCCGGGTCGCCGCCCTGGGCGGAGATGTTGTTGCTGATGGCCTTCTCTGACGCATAGCGGATCAGGCTGTAGGGACCGCCGGCCTTGGGGCCGGTGCCGGAAAGGCCTTCGCCGCCGAAGGGCTGGACGCCGACCACCGCGCCGATGATCGAGCGGTTGATGTAGACGTTGCCGGCCGGGACCAGACGCGCGACCTCGTCGGCGAAGGCTTCGATGCGGCTGTGGACGCCGAGCGTCAGGCCGTAGCCGCGCTCGGCCAGGGCCGAGGCGGTCTCGCGCAGCTTCGCCGGATGGTAGCGGCAGACGTGCAGGATCGGGCCGAAAACCTCGCGCTCCAGGTAGTCCGGCGTCGGCACCTCGGCGATGGTCGGGGCGAAGGCGTGGCCGTGCCGGGCGGCTTCGGGCAGTTCGGCGCGGGCGATGATCTTCGCGTCACCCTCCAGTCGCTTGAGGTGGGCCTCCAGCGCCGCCTTGGCCTCGGCGTCGATGACCGGGCCGATGTCCGTGGTCGGATCGGACGGGTCGCCGACCACCTGGGCGGCCAGCGCCCCCTGCAGACCCTCGATCAGGGCGTCGGCCGCGTCGTGCGGCACATAGAGCAGGCGCAGCGCCGAGCAGCGCTGACCCGATGATCCGAAGGCCGACAGGATGACGTCGTCGATCACCTGCTCCTTGAGCGCAGTGGTGTCGACGAACATGCCGTTCAGTCCGCCCGTCTCGGCGATGAAGGGGATTATCGGGCCCGGGCGATTGGCGATCGACCTGTTGATCAATGTTGCGGTGTCAGTGCCGCCGGTGAAGGCCACGCCCTGCACCGCCGGATGCACGACCAGCTTGGCCCCGACCGTCTCGCCGCGCCCCGGCAGCAGCGCCAGGAGCGCGGGATCCAGCCCCGCCTTGAAGAACAGGCGCACGGCCTCGGCGGCGACCAGCGGGGTCTGTTCGGCGGGCTTGGCCAGCACCGCGTTGCCGGCGGCGAGCGCGGCGGTGATCTGGCCAGTGAAGATGGCCAGTGGGAAGTTCCAGGGGCTGATGGCGCAGAACAGGCCCCGGCCGTGCAGGACCAGCTGGTTGATCTCGCCGACGGGCCCTTCGAGCGCGCGGGGCCCGCCGAAGTCGCGCTCGGCCAGCATGGCGTAGTAGCGGCAGAAGTCCGCCGCCTCGCGCACTTCGGCCACGCCGTCGTTCAACGTCTTGCCCGCTTCACGGCTGAGCAGGGCGACGAGGCGGTCCATGTCGGCCTCGAGCGCGTCGGCCATGGCCCGCAGGATGGGCGCGCGGCCAGAACCGCCGAGCCGGTCCCAGACTGGCTGGGCGTTTAGGGCGGCCGCGACGGCGGCCTCGATGTCTTCCTCGGAGGCTTCCGAGACGTGACCGATCAGCTGTCGTGTGTCCCAGGGATTGCGGACTTCCTGCGGATTGGCCCCGGCGCGCAGAGAGCCGCTCACGATCGGACCTGAGGTCAGCTTTTCGGAATCCAGCTTTTCCAGCGCGCGGGCGTGGCGCTCGCGGTCGGCGGCCTGGCTGTAGTCACGGCCCAGCGAATTCTGGCGGTCGCCGTACATGTCTTTCGGCCTCGGAATCTTGGGGTGCGGGCCGGGCTGGGCCTCGACCTGGGTTATGGGATCGGCGGCCACGGCCTCGGCCGGGACGCGTTCGTCCAGCAGGGCGTGGACGAAGGAGGAGTTGGCGCCGTTTTCGAGCAGGCGCCGCACCAGATAGGGGAGCAGTTCCTCATGCCCGCCGACGGGGGCGTAGGCGCGCACCATGGTGTTCTTGCCGGCCACCGCATAGAGCGCCTCGCCCATGCCGTGCAGGCGCTGGTACTCGACGGTGACGCCGGCCTCGGCGGCCATGCGGCCGACGGCGGCAAGCGTATGGGCGTTGTGGGTCGCGAACTGGCTGAAGATGTCCGGAGAGGCGTCGATCAGCTTCCTGGCGCAGGCCAGATAGTTGAGGTCGGTCGCCGCCTTGGTGGTGAAGACCGGATAGTCGGGCCGGCCCGCGATCTGGGCGCGTTTGATCTCGGTGTCCCAGTAGGCGCCCTTGACCAGCCGCACCATGAGACGGCGGCCGCGGGTGCGGGCGATGCGGACGATGCAGTCGATCACCTGAGGGCAGCGCTTCTGATAGGCCTGCACCGCCAGGCCGAGGCCCGTCCAGGCGCCCAGCGACTCCTCGCCCGCCAGCCGGTCCAGCAGCTTGAGCGAAATGACGAGGCGGTCGGCCTCCTCGGCGTCGATAGTGAAGTTGAGGTCGTGGCGCGCGGCGATCTCCGCCAGGCGCTTTACGCGCGGATAGAGTTCGGCCCAGATGCGCTCTTCCTGGACGGCCTCGTAGCGCGGCGACAGGGCCGACAGCTTGACCGAGACGCCATGGCCGCTCTCGGGTCCGGAACCCGGTCGGCGCGACTGCCCGACGGTTTCGATGGCATGGGCGTAGATGCCTTCGTAGCGGGCGGCGTCGGCCTCGGTCCGGGCGCCCTCGCCCAGCATGTCGAAGCTGCACAGCCAGCCTTCGCGGCCCGCGCGGCGAATGGCGGCCTCGATAGTGCGGCCGAGCACGAACTGCTCGCCCATGATGCGCACGGCGGCGGCCACGGCTTGGCGGATGACCGGCTCGCCGATGCGGCCGGCCACGCGCTTGAGGAAGCCGCCCAGGTCGCGCTTCGCCTCGTCGTCCACGTCGACCAGCTTGCCGGTCAGCATCAGGCCCCAGGTCGAGGCGTTGACGAACAGGCTCTCGGACTGGCCGAGATGGCTGGCCCAGTCGGCCGAGCCGATCTTCTCGGCGATCAGACGGTCGCGGGTGTCCTCGTCGGGCGTGCGCAGCAGCGCCTCGGCCAGGCACATGAGGGCCAGCCCCTCGCGGGTGCCGAGCGAGAACTCCTGCAGAAAGCTCTCGACCACGCCCTGCCGATTGGCGGTCTGACGCGCCGCCTCGACCAGCCGCACGGCCTCGGCATGCACAGCCGCCCGCGCCTCGCCAGCCAGAGGCGGATCAGCAAGCAGGGCGGCGATGGTCTCCGCCTCGTCGCGGAATTTGATCGCGTCAAGGCTGTCGAGCGGAAGAGGGGCGAGCGCCATGGGCGGCTCTGTAGTGCCCGGCGCGAGAAAGGGAAAGCGGGGACGAAGTCCCTAGCGCTGGATGTCCTGGATCTTGATGATCGCAGGCCCGAGGATGACCACGAAGAGCACCGGCAGGAAGAAGATGATCATCGGCACGGTGAGCTTTGCCGGAAGGGCGGCGGCCTTCTTTTCCGCGGCGGACAGCCGCAGCTCGCGGTTCTCCTTGGCCATGACGCGCAGCGCTTGGCCCAGCGGCGTGCCGTACTTCTCGGCCTGGATCATGGCGGTGGCGACCGACTTGATGCCGGGATGGTTGGTGCGCTTGGCCAGGCCCTCGTAGGCCATGCGGCGTTCGGGCAGGTAGCTCAGCTCGGCCGACAGCAGCGAGAACTCCTCGGCCAGTTCGATCGAGCGGCTGCCGATTTCGCCGCCGACCTTCTGGATGGCCGCCTCGATGGACATGCCGGCTTCGACGCAGATGAGCAGCAGGTCGAGCGCGTCGGGGAAGGCCTGGACGATGGACTGCTGACGCTTCTGGGCGATGTTCGAGACGTAGAGGTTCGGCGCATAGTAGCCGAGCAGCAGGCCGGCGACCGTGAAGGTCACCTTCGACATGCCCGGCAGGCCGAAGTCATTGATCACGAAGAGGTAGAAACCGATCAGCGCCGAGAAGATGAAGGGGCTGGCGAAACGGAAGAAGTAGAAGGTCGTGACCGGTCGGGGCCCCCGGAAGCCGGCCTGGGCCAGCTTGTCGACGACCTTGGGGTCTTCAAGCAGCTTGGACAGGTTCAGCCGGTCGACGATGCGCTTCTTGAAGCCCTCGTCGGTCTGGCGCAGGCCGCCCTGCCCCTGGGCGATGGCCTGACGCGAGCGCCGCTTGAGCTCGTCGCGACGTGTCGAGACCGCCTTCATCCGGCTCTCGAGCTTGGCGCCCGAGGCCATCGATCCCATCAGCGTCATGATGGTGGCGAAGGTGAGAACCGCAACCCCGATCGTGAGGATGTTGGCGGGGTCGGTCAGGAAGCGCATCCAGTCCATCGGCCGCCCCCTAGAACTTGAACGAGATCATTTTTTTCATGGTGAAGATGCCCGCGGCCATCCACAGGGCGCTTCCCATGAGCATGATCTGCCCACGCATGTCGGTGAACATCAGCATCATGTAGGCGGGGGTCGTCACCAGAACCATCGCCATCACCGCCGGGGGTAGGGAGCCGATGATGCCGGCCGACGCGGTCGCCTCCGACGACAGGGCCTTGATCTTCTCGGCCATCAGCTTGCGCGACCGCAGCACGGCCGACAGGTTGCTGAGCGCCTCGGCTAGGTTGCCGCCCGTCTTGGCCTGGATGGCGATGACGATGGTGAAGAAGCGCAGCTCCGGCGTGGGCATGCGCTCGTACATCTTCTCCAGCGCCTGCTCGAGGGTCAGGCCGACGCCGATGTTCTCGACCAGCCGCTGGAACTCAGGGCCGAGAGGCGCCGGGCTTTCGCGGCCGATGATCTTGAGTGTGTCATGGACCGGCAGGCCGGACTTGATGCCGCGCACGATGATGTCGACAGCGTTGGCGAACTCGCCCGAGAACTTCTTCATCCGCCGCTTGCCGAGGAAGCCGACGATCCAGCGGGGCAGGCCCAGACCGAAGACGACGAGCAGGCCGATGGCCACGAACCAGGGGGCGCCGAACACGAAGCCGAGCAGGCCGGCCAGGACGCCCGAGACCGCCGAGATGATCCAGAAGACGTGGATCGGCAGGCTCAGGCCCGCCTGGCGCAGCTTGGCCGCCATGGTGACGCGCGCCTTGCGCTCCTTGCGGTCCGCCTCCTTGAGCTGGAGCAGGATCTGCTTGCGGCGCTGTTCCTGGGTCTGAGGGACAGCGTTGCGAGCGGCCTTGGCGGCCTGCTGCGGCGATTTGATGCCGAGCGTCTGGGCGCGCTTCACCGCCTTGGCGCTCGAATCGTCGCCTCCTACGAAGACGAAGCCAAGGCTGGCTATGGTCACGAAGCCCAGGACCGCCGCGAGGATCACCAGCATCTACGCTACTCCGCCGCGTCCAGGGCTTCGGCCAGTTCCCGTTCCAGACCGTAGTAGCGGGCGCGGTCCCAGAAGCGCGGACGCGCGATGCCGGTCGATCGGTGCCGGCCGATGATGCGGCCGTTCTCGTCCTCGCCGGTGATCTCGTAGACGAAGAGGTCCTGGGTGACGATGACGTCGCCTTCGAGGCCCACGACCTCGGTGATGTGGGTGATGCGGCGCGAGCCGTCGCGCAGACGGGCGGCCTGGACGATAACGTCGACCGAGCCGACGATCATCTCGCGGATGGTCTTGGACGGCAGGCCGTAGCCGCCCATGGTGATCATGGACTCCATCCGGCTGATGGCCTCACGCGGGCTGTTGGCGTGCAGCGTGCCCATGGAGCCGTCGTGGCCGGTGTTCATGGCCTGCAGCAGGTCGAAGGCCTCTGGTCCGCGGACCTCGCCGACGATGATCCGCTCCGGACGCATACGCAGACAGTTCTTGACCAGGTCCCGCATGGTGATCTGGCCCTGGCCCTCCAGGTTCGGCGGGCGGGTCTCGAGGCGCACCACGTGCGGCTGCTGCAGTTGGAGTTCCGCGGTGTCCTCGCAGGTCACGACCCGTTCGGTCGGGTCGATGAAGGCGGTGAGCGTATTGAGCAGCGTGGTCTTGCCCGAGCCGGTGCCGCCGGAAATCACCGTGTTGCATCGGCAGGCGCCGATGACGCCGAGCACGCGCGCCCCTTCCGGGCTGATGGAGGCGAACTCCACCAGGTTGCGCATGGTCAGCTTGTCTTTCTTGAACTTCCGGATCGTCAGGGTCGGGCCGTCGATCGCCAGCGGCGGAGCGATGACGTTGACGCGCGACCCGTCGGGCAGGCGGGCGTCGCAGATCGGCGAGCTTTCGTCCACGCGGCGGCCCACCTGGGACACGATCCGCTGGCAGATGTTCATCAGCTGGGTGTTGTCGCGGAAGCGGACGTTGGTCAGCTGGACCTTGCCGCCGACCTCGATGAACACGCGGTTGGCGCCGTTGACCATGATGTCGGCGATGTCGTCGCGCGCCAGCAGCGGCTCCAGCGGGCCGTAGCCGAGGACGTCGTTGACGATGTCCTGGACCAGGTGCTCCTGCTCGGCCACCGACATGGAGACGTTCTTGATCGCCACCAGTTCGGCGACGATGTCGCGGATCTCCTCCGCCGCCGCCTTCTGTTCGAGCTGCGCCAGCTGGGCCAGGTCGATGGTGTTCAGCAGGGCGTTGAAGATCGTGGTCTTGGTCGCGTGATAGTAGTCCGACTGCTCGCGGACGATTTCGGCGACGGGCTGGGCCTTCTGGAGCTGCTCGAAACCCGCGGTGGCGCGGGGCGCCGTGCGCGGGGCGGCCGGCGGAGCCTCTCCCTTGCCGGCCAGTGCGTCCAGGCGTTCGGCGGCGGGGGCGGCCGCGCGCGGCCGCGGTGCCTCGGCGACCAGGACGTCGTCGGCCTCCGCCTCGACCGCCGGAGCGGCCGGCCGGACCGCCGGCTGGGGAGCCGGCGCCGTCGAACCCCCTGATGCCCGCTTGCCGAACACCCGGGTCTAGCCCTTCTTCTTGAACAGCTTGCCGAGCAGCGAACCCGACTTCTTGGCCGAAGCCGGTGCGGGCAGGGCCGCGATCTCCCTCTGCGAGACGATCTGGGCCAGCGTAAGGAAGGCTTCGGCGGCCTTTGACTTGGCCCCGGCCTCCAGGATCATCTGGCCGTTGTTCGCCGCCGCGCCGAACAGCTTGGCGTCGAAGGGAATGATCATCGAAGGGTGCACGCCCAGCGCCGAGGTGAAGTCCTTGAGCGGAATCTCCGGACGACCCGGGACGCCCACCTGGTTCAGCACCAGCCGTGGCGGCGCGTCGTTCGGGCGAGCCTGACGGACCAGGTCGATCATGTTCTTGGCGTTACGCAGGGACGCCAGGTCCGGCGCGGCCACGATGACGACCTCGTCTGAGGTGATCAGGGTGCGGCGCATCCATTTCGACCAGAGGTGGGGCAGGTCCAGCACCACGAAAGGCGCGGTCGCGCGGATCTTCTGGGTCACTTCCTCGAAGGCGTCCGGCGACAGGTCCCAATCGGCGTCCAGGGTGGCGGGCGCCGCGAACAGGCTGAGCCGGTCGGTGCAGCGCGCGGTCAGGCGGTCCAGAAGGATGGAATCGAGCCGGTCCGGCTGGCCCAGGGCGTCGGCCACGCCGTTCAGGGGGTCCTGGTTGAAGTCCAGCCCAGCCGTCCCGAAGGGCAGGTCGTAGTCGACGATGACGGTGTTCGAGCCGACCCGCTCGGCCAGGGCGAAGGCCGTGTTGTGCGCCACGGTCGAGGCGCCCGAGCCGCCGCGCGCGCCGACGAAGGCGATCGAACGGCCCACGAAGGGCCTGGCCGGGTCGGAGAAGAGGCCTCCGATGGCCGAAATCAGCTGCAGCGGCTGGATCGGGGCGACCAGATATTCGCTGACGCCCCGGCTGATCAGCTCGCGGTAGAGCATGATGTCGTTGGTCGCGCCGATGACCACGACCTTGGTGCCCGCGTCACAGTTTTCAGCCAGCTGGTCGAGCGCAGCGAGGAGCTGCTGCGCCGGCAGTTCGCACTCGACGACGACGAGGGCCGGCGTCGGTTCGTGGCGGTAGGTCTCGATGGCCGCCTGAACACCGCCGACACGGATCTGGGTCGTGGCGCGGGCCATGCGGCGGTCCTGGCCGGCGCGTTCGGCGGCCTGGAGGGTGTCGGCGCGCTCGCCGAAGATGTGGATGGTGATGCGCGGCACGGTCACGCCGGCGATGGCGGCGCCGGTCTGGGCCACGAGATCGCCGACCGGATTGAAGGGCGGCGCCGCGACGGCGACCTGGCGGGTCGGCTGCGGCGCGGACGCGGCGGCCGGCGGCATGAACTTCAACGGCTCGGCGGCGGCCGGTGTCTCGGGCGCGTCGAAGGGATCGGTCGCGCCTGCGCCGACGCTCGACGGGAAATCGAGGTCGAGGTCGTCGTCGAACGACGAATCGTAGGGATCGACCGAGCGGGCGGGGTTCATGGCCTGGCCTTCACTGGATACGCGCTCCGGATCATTCGACCGCCGTCGCCACCGAAGTTTCCTCGGAGCCCTGGGTCGAGGTGGGCAGACCCTGGCGGTAGCGGTCGATCACCACGGCCCGGCGGCCGGCGTCGGCCGGACCGAGAGGCCGCTGACCGAGGATGTCGCGAGGATCGGCGATCTGGGCCGCCATGTTCGAGATGGTGGCGCAGCCCAGCCCGAGCGCAGCGCCGTTGTCGGCGTGCCGGGTCAGGTCGCCCCATTGACGTGAGCAGTCGTGGGTCACCGCCTGCAGCCGCTCGAAGCCGACCAGCACCGGCGCGCGTGGGTCGGGCGCGGCGTAGGCGACCAGCCGGACACGGCCGGCCGGCACGCCGGCGCTCTCGAGCGCGCGGCCGACCGCCCACGCCATCTCCAGCGAAACTGGATCGTCGCCCGCCGGGGCCTCCACCACCACCTCCGGCGCACCCTCGGC
>NZ_JANJTL010000171.1 GCF_024711105.1 Brevundimonas sp.
CGGCCCGTCGGTCTTTGACATCGAGGGTGTCGCGGATCCGCGGTGTGCCCGGCTGTCGCTCTGTCGCTGTGTCGCGCACGAAAAAGGCCCCCGGGTCCCCCCGGAGGCCTCGTTCTTCGCCGTCAGGCCGGCCTTTAGCCGACGATCTGGTCGTCCGTGAAGAACTGGGCGATCTCGATCTTGGCGTTGTCAGCCGAGTCCGAGCCGTGCACCGAGTTCTCGCCGACGTTACGGGCGTAGAGCTTGCGGATGGTGCCCTCGGCGGCCTGTTCCGGGTTGGTGGCGCCCATGACTTCGCGATAGCGAGCCACGGCGTTGTCGCCTTCCAGCACCTGAACGACCACCGGACCCGAGGTCATGAAGTCCACCAGCTCGCCGAAGAACGGGCGCTCCTTGTGGATTTCATAGAATTTCTCGGCCTGGTCGCGGGTCATCTTGATGCGACGCTGGGCGACGATGCGCAGGCCGGCGTCCTCGATCACGGCGTTGACCTTGCCGGTCAGGTTCCGCTCGGTCGCGTCGGGCTTGATGATCGAGAAGGTGCGTTCGGTCATGGGAGGAGAGACTTCTTGTTTGGGGGTTTGAAGGTCGCGGGCTTATAGCGGCGCCCTCCCCGCTTTCCAACACCGCCACCGTATCAATGCTGCAGATCAACGACCTGACGTTCAGCGCCTGGGGCCGGCCCTTCCTGGACCGCGCCTCCGTGAGCCTGCCGCCGGGCTCCAAGGTCGGGCTGGTGGGCCGTAACGGCATCGGCAAATCGACCCTGTTCAAGCTGATCCTGGGCGAGCTGGCCGCCGGCGGCGACGAGATCACCCTGCCAAAGCAGGCGCGCATCGGATCCGTCGATCAGGAGCACCCGGCCACGCCAGTGTCCCTGCTCGACACGATTCTTGAGGCCGACGAGGAGCGCCACCGCCTGCTGCACTGGCTGGAGATCGCCGAGCCGGAGGAGATGGGCGAGATCTGGGAGCGGCTGATCGCCATCGACGCCGACAGCGCCCCGTCGCGTGCGTCGGAAATCCTGGCAGGCCTGGGCTTCTCCCAAGCCGACCTGTCGCGCCCCATGGCCGAGTTCTCCGGCGGCTGGCGGATGCGGGTAGCGCTGGCGGCCGCCTTGTTCGCCGAGCCGGACATCCTGCTGCTCGACGAGCCGACGAACTACCTCGACCTCGAGGGCGCCCTGTGGCTCGAGGCCCGGCTGAAGAAATATCCGTCGACGGCCGTGATCATCAGCCACGACCGTGAACTGCTGAACACGGTGTGCACCCACATCCTGCACATGTCGAACCGCAAGCTGGACCTTTACACGGGCGGCTACGACGACTTCGAGAAGACCCGGGCCGAGAAGCTGCGCCTGCTCGAGGCCACCCGCGCCAAGCAGGAAGCCGAGCGCGCCCACCTGCAATCATTTGTCGACCGCTTCAAGGCCAAGGCCTCCAAGGCCGCCCAGGCCCAGTCCCGGGTGAAACGCCTGGCCAAGATGCAGCCGGTCACCCTGCCGCCGGACGAGCGTGTGGCGCCCTTCGTGCTGCCGTCTCCGGATCGCCCCATCGCGCCGCCGCTGATCCGGCTAGAGAAGGCCGACGTCGGCTATGAGCCCGGCCGGCCGATCCTCAGGAACCTCAACCTGCGGATGGACACCGACGACCGCATCGGCCTGCTCGGCGTCAACGGGGCGGGCAAGTCGACCTTCGCCAAGATGATCGCCGGCGCCCTCAAGCCCGAGAAGGGCGACTTCCTCCGCTCGGGCAAGATGAAGGTCGGCTGGTTCCACCAGCACCAGATCGAGGCGCTGGATCCCGAGGACACGGCGCTGGAGATCATCCGCCGCGCCATGCCGGACGCGTCGGAGAACAGCCGCCGCTCGCGGCTTGCGCAATACGGCCTGCCGTTCGAGAAGCAGGAGACCAAGGTCGAGAGCCTGTCCGGCGGCGAGCGCGCCCGTCTTCTGCTCAACCTCGTGGCCATGGACGCTCCGCACGTCCTCATCCTCGACGAGCCGACCAACCACCTGGACATCGACAGCCGCCGGGCCCTGCTGGACGCGCTGAACGAATACGAGGGCGCGGTCATCCTGATCACCCACGACCGCTCCCTGATGGAGCTGGTCGCCGATCGCCTGTGGCTGGCCGCCGACGGCACGGTGAAGCCCTTCGAGGGCGACATGGACGACTACGCGAAGTTCGTCCTCGACCGGGCCAAGGCGGCGGGCTCGCGCCCGACCCAGGTCGCCGAGGCCCCCGCGCCGGTCACGCCCGCGCCAGCACTCAAGACTGCGAAGAAGGACGGCCCGTCTCCCTCGACCCTGCGCTTCGCCGCGAAGAAGGCCGAGGAACGGATGGCCGCCCTGACCGCCGAGGTCGCCCGAATCGACCGCGACCTGGCCAAGGCCGCCACCAGCGACCCCTCGAAACTCGCCGACCTCAGCCGCGCCCGCGCGAAGGCCCAGGCGGACCTCGACGCCGCCGAGGCCGACTGGCTGGCGGCCGAAGAGGCGCTCGCCGAGGCCTAGGCGAACAGCCCCAGGACCACCACCCCGAGCAGGAACAGGCCGAACCCGGCCAGGGTCAGGATCGACAGCAGCAGGCCCCGGACCACGGCTCCGGGCCAGCTCAGCCCGTAGGCGCCCTTCAGGTGCACGATGGCATGGACCGCCAGCCCCAGCATGACACCCGCCGCGGCCATTCCGCTCAGCTCCCAGCCGACGAAACCGAGCGACCAATTCGCCAGCGAATAGGCTGTCGCCGTCAAGACTCCGAAGCCCACGCCATACAGCGACACGACCCCGTGGTCGTAGAAGCTGTAGCCCCGCCGGAAGATCATCAGCAGCGCCAGGATCGCCATGCTGATCGGCGCCAGCAGGAAACTCAGCTTATAAATCAGGGTCTCGATCTTGTAGCTGTAATACTCCGCGTTCTGGAGCCGGCGGTCGATCATCGAGCCCAGCCGCCGGCCGGTGTCTGACTGATCGACGCTGAGTTGAAGCCCGTCCGCGGCGGCCTCCCGACGCGCCTCCTCCAGGCCCGCCGCCAGCGTCGGCTGGTCGCGCATGACGGTCGATCCCGGCAGCATGACCAGGTGCTGTCCCGTCAGCGACTGGAAGGTGAAGAACAGGAACACCGCGAACAGGAACAGGTGCAGTGGCTGCAGGTAGCGGACGCGCCGCCCCTCTCGCCACTCTCGCGTCAGGCGGCCTGGATTGATCGCCAGCACCGGAAGCGTGCGCCAGATGCGCCCGTCCAGGTGCGCGATCCCCTCGATCGCCTCGTGAAACAGGTCCCTCAGCCGCGAGTGCAGATGGGCCCGCTGGCCGCAGGCGTGGCAGTAGGGGCCTTCAAGCGCCGTCTCGCAATTGGCGCAGACGCCCGCGTGTTCGGCCGCCTCCAGATGCTCAGCGCCCGGATTCCCCCGGTGCGGATCACCGGCGAGCACTTCCGCCGTCGCCGCCGCGCCTCCGATGTCCGTCATGGCCCCTGCCCCGAACCCCTATTGAGTCCAGGCGGGTCTACGCTTTTCGAGGAAGGCGCGCACGCCCTCCTGACCTTCCTCGGAGACGCGGGCCCGGGCGATGCGTCTGGCCGTGTCCTCCATCAGGTCGCGGTCGATGGGCCTGCCGGCCACGTGGTGGACCAGTCGCTTGGCATCGCCGACGGCGCCGGGCGCACAGGCCCTCATCGTGCGGGTGAACTCGGCCACGAAGCCGTCGATCTCGTCGGCCGAGCCCAGCACGTGGCCGACAAGGCCGAAGGCCTTGGCGTCCTCCGCCGAGAAGACATCGCCGGTCATGAACAGGGCCCGCGCCGTGCGCGCGCCGACCGCCTCGACCACATAGGGCGCGATGGTGCCGGGGATCAGGCCCAGCTTGACCTCCGAGAAGGCGAACTTCGTCCCCTTCACCGCCACGGCCATGTCACAGGCGGCCACGATCCCGGCCCCGCCGCCCATGGCCGCGCCCTCCACGATGGCGACCGTCAGCGCCGGCACGTCGTGCAGGGCCTTCAGCATCTTCGCCAGGCCCATGGCGTCATCGCGGTTGTCACTCTCGGACCAGTCGGCCGCGTCGCGCATCCATTCCAGGTCGGCGCCCGCCGAGAAGGTCCCGCCCGCGCCCCGCACGAACACCACCCGCACGTGGTCGGCGGCGTGCAGCGTCTCGAACGCCTCGCGCAGCGCTGCGATGGTCGCGGCGTCAAAGGCGTTCTTCTTGGCCGGCCGGTTGATGGTCACGAAAACCGTCCCGTCCGGAGTCGAGTCGATGCGGGCCAGGCGGTCATCGGCGTCCGGCGCGGGATTGGCCACCAGCGGATGGGCGATGGCGTTCATCTCGGCGGCCTCGGCGTCGGTGATGTCGGGGGCGTTCAGGTCGGCGTCGGTGGGCTTGGCCATGCTGGTCTCCGGGGCTGTCAGACCTATAACGCGTCCGGGACCGAACGGAACAGGAAGCCAGGCCGATGGCGACCACCGCAGCCGACCGCATCCGCAAGACCAGCGTGGCCAGCGTCCACGTCCACTACGTCGCCAAGGCGGAGAAGAAGGGCCGGACCCGCGCCGAGGTCGACGAGATCATCCGCTGGCTGACCGGCTATTCGGAGCACCAGCTCGACGGCCTGCTGGCCGACAAGACCGACTTCGAGACCTTCTTCGCCAAGGCTCCGGCGATGAACCCGAACCGCTTCCTGATCACAGGCGTGATCTGCGGCTATCGCGTCGAGGCGATCGAAGACCCCTTCATGCGCGAGCTGCGCCACCTCGATAAGCTCGTGGACGAGTTGGCGAAGGGCAAGGCGATGGAGAAAATCCTCCGCTCGCCCGGCTGATCACATCCGGAACACACCGAAGGTCGTCTCCGGAACCGGCGCGTTCAGGCTCGCGCTGATCGCCAGCCCCAGCACATCTCGCGTCTGGACCGGGTCGATGATGCCGTCGTCCCACAGGCGTGCCGTGGCGTAGTAGGGCTTGCCCTCGTCCTCGTAGCGCTGACGGATCGGATCCTTGAAGGCGGCCTCGTCCTCGGCGGCCCAGCTTTCGCCCTTGGCCTCCATGGCGTCGCGCTTGACGGTGGCCAGCACGCTGGCGGCCTGCTCGCCGCCCATCACCGAGATGCGGCTGTTCGGCCAGGTGAACAGGAAGCGCGGCGAATAGGCCCGGCCGCACATGCCGTAGTTGCCCGCGCCGAAGCTGCCGCCGATCAGGACGGTGAACTTCGGCACCTCGGCCGACGCCACGGCAGTCACCATCTTGGCGCCGTGCTTGGCGATGCCTTCGGCCTCGTACTTGCCGCCGACCATGAAGCCGGAGATGTTCTGCAGGAACACCAGCGGGATCTTCCGCTTGCAGGCCAGCTCGATGAAGTGCGCCCCCTTCTGGGCGCTCTCGGAGAACAGCACGCCGTTGTTGGCCAGGATCGCCACCGGCATTCCCCAGATGCGCGCGAAGCCGGTCACCAGCGTCGAGCCGTAGTCGCGCTTGAACTCCTGGAACTCCGAGCCGTCAACGATGCGCGCGATGACCTCGCGGACCTCGTAGGGCGCGCGCACGTCCTCGGGGATAAGGCCGTAGAGCTCCTCGGGATCCAGCGCCGGCGGGACCGGCTCCTCGATGTCCATCTCCGGCCGCTTGACCGTGTTCAGGCCCGCCACGATGTCGCGCACGATCTGCAGCGCATGCTCGTCGTTCTCGGCCACATGGTCGACCACGCCCGAGCGCCGACCGTGGGTCTCAGCGCCGCCCAGCTCTTCAGCGGAGATCACCTCGCCCGTCGCCGCCTTCACCAGCGGCGGGCCGGCCAGGAAGATGGTGCCCTGGTTGCGGACGATCACCGTCTCGTCCGACATGGCCGGCACATAGGCGCCGCCGGCGGTGCACGACCCCATGACGCAGGCGATCTGCGGGATCGACTTCGCGCTCATCCGCGCCTGGTTGAAGAAGATGCGGCCGAAGTGGTCGCGGTCCGGAAACACCTCCGCCTGGTGCGGCAGGTTCGCTCCGCCCGAATCCACCAGATAGACGCATGGCAGGTTGTTTTGCTCAGCGATTTCCTGGGCTCTCAGGTGTTTCTTCACCGTCAGGGGGAAGTAGGCGCCGCCCTTCACCGTCGGATCGTTGGCGACGATCATCACCTCGCGGCCCGAGACGCGCCCAACGCCGCAGATCATCCCGGCCCCCGGCGCCTCGTCGCCGTACATGCCGTTGGCTGCCAGCTGGCCGACCTCCAGGAAGGGCGCGCCGGGATCCAGCAGCCGCTCCACCCGGTCGCGCGGCAGCAACTTGCCCCGCTTCACGTGCCGGTCACGCGAGGCGTCGGGGCCGCCCAGAGCGGCCTTGGCGACCTTTTCCCTCAGCTCGCGCGCCAGAGTGCGGTTGTGGGCGTCGAGCCGCTTGAAGGCTTCGGAAGACGGATCGATCGCGGACGTCAGCTTGGGCATGCGCCCTCTCTAGCCGGGGCGTGTTGCATCGTCACCCCGGACGGCGCTTCGCGCATCATCCGCGAGCCGCTAAGCTCAGCCCATGAAGCGCCGCCCTCGCGACGACAAGCTCGAGACCGCTCTGGCCGGCCTGTTCAACGAGCACCGATCGCCGGCCAGCTGGTTCACCCTGACC
>NZ_JANJTL010000181.1 GCF_024711105.1 Brevundimonas sp.
GCGCCGGCGACGTGCTCGCCTCCCTGTGGGGCGTCGGGAACCGCCCCGACGTGGACGCATCGCGCGTTGTCCTGGCCGGCTGGAGCCATGGCGGCTGGTCGATCATGGACCTGATGACCATGAACCTCGGCCACCCCGGCTCGGCCAGCCTGGCCGATCCGCAGAACGCCTCGCTCGAGGGCGTGCGGGGCGTGGCGCTCTACTACCCCTATCTCGGGATCGGCGCGCTGACCCGCCTGCGCCAGTGGCGGCATCGGCCGCACGTGCTGGGCGTCATCGCCCGCCACGACCACCTGTCCAGCGTCGACGGCGCCGAGACGGTCTACCGCAACCTAGTCACGGCGGGCGTTCCCGTTGAGACTTGGATCGCCGAAGGCACCCACGCCTTCGACGAGCCCGGCGCCCAGGGCTTCATGCGCCACGACCCGCGCCTGTCAGCCGACGGCCTGGGCCGCTACCTCGCCTTCCTGAACGCGACTTTGGCGCCCTGATCCTTCTCCCATTGGGAGAAGGTGGCCCGAAGGGCCGGATGAGGGTCGGATCGTGCAGAACTTGCACCTGTCGACCCTCGCCCTTCGCGCAGCCGGCCGCTTCGCTTGCCGGGCGCTCATCGGCCCTCTCCCAACGGGAGAGGGAGAGCCCAGGGGCGCCAGCCCCCTCATCCGGATGATCGAAGCGCTTGAGGTCGTTGAATAACCCCGCCGCTTGGGAAACCTGAACGCACGGCGTCCCCGACGCCCTTACACTCCGAGGCCCCCCTCTTTCACATCGTCCATCCGCGCCCGCACTTGCAGTAAATGGCAGTTGCAGTCGTTTTTCAGACTGCAACCTCGGCCGGCCCCAGCACCGCCACATTCACCTTCGTGCGAAGCCGGAACCCCAGCCTCTCGTAAAGGCCGATGGCCGCGGCGTTGTCGTGCCAGGCGTGCAGGAAGGGCGTCTCGCCGCGCGCCAGGATGCGGTTGGCCACCACCCGCGACAGGGCCGCGCCCAGGCCGCGCCCGCGAAAGTCCGGATGGGTACAGACGCCCGAGACCTCGGTGAAGCCCTCCGGCTTCATCCGCTCGCCCGCCATGGCCGCCAGCCGGCCGTCGATGCGCACCCCGATGAAGCCGCCCAGCCGATGCGTGCTCTCGAAGAAGGGCCCCGGCTGCGTGAGCGTCGCCAGCGCCAGCATCTCGGCCGCGTCGGCGTCGCCCAGCTCGATGAAGTCCGGCTCGGGCCCGCCCGGCGTGATGGCGTCCGCGACCATCTGCACGCCAAGCCCGTGCTGGGCGACCGGCACGTCCGGCGGCAGGTCGATGTCGGTGACCTCCATCAGCATCAGCCCGCCGTCCGGCGGGTTGATCGCCTTCAGCGCGGCCCAGCTCTCGGGACTGTCGGCGGCGACCGCAGCGAAGATCCCATAGCCCGGCGCAAACCGCCTCGCCCGCTTGCCGCCTACCGCCAGATGCGCCTGCCGCGACGTCAGGGCGCTCCAGACGGGACGGTCGAGCGGATGGGTCACGCTCGCCAGAAGCCCACGATCTTCTTGACCTCGTTGACCACCGGATCGGCGACCTCGGCGGCGCGCTCGGCGCCGTCCTTGAGCACCCGGTCGATCTCGGCGGGGTCGTCCATCAGCCGGCGCATCTCGGCCGTGACCGGCGCCAGGGACGACACCGCCAGCTCGGCCAGCCTTGGCTTGAAGGCGCCGAAGCCCTGGCCGGCGAACTCGGCCAGCACCTGTTCGCGGCTCATGTCGGCCAGGGCCGCATAGATGGTCACGAGGTTCTTGGCCTCGGGCCGCGCGTCGAGGCCCTCGAGCGTTTCCGGCAGCGGCTCGGGGTCGGTCTTAGCCTTGCGGACCTTGGAGGCGATGGCGTCGGCGTCGTCGGTCAGGTTGATCCGGCTGAGGTCCGAGGGGTCCGACTTGGACATCTTGGCCGCCCCGTCGCGCAGGCTCATCACGCGCGGCGCGGGGCCCTGCGTCAGGGGCTCGGGCAGGGGGAAGAAGCCCGGCACGCCGAAGTCGTTGTTGAACTTCTGGGCGATGTCCCGGGTCAGCTCCAGATGCTGTTTCTGGTCCTCGCCGGTCGGCACCTCGGTCGCCTTGTAGAGCAGGATGTCGGCGGCCTGGAGCACCGGATAGGTGTACAGCCCCACCGAGGCCCGCTCCTTGTGCTTGCCAGACTTCTCCTTGAACTGGGTCATGCGGTCGAGCCAGCCCAGCCGCGCCACGCAGTTGAACACCCAGGCCAGGTCCGCGTGGGCCCGCACCGCCGACTGCGGCCAGATCACCGAGCGCGCCGGGTCCAGCCCCGAGGCCAGATAGGCCGCCGCGATCTCGCGCGTCTGGGCCGTCAGCAGCGCCGGGTCCTGCCACACCGTGATCGCGTGCATGTCGGCCACGAACAGGAAGCAGGGCGCGCCCTGGTCCTGCAGCTGGGTGAACCGCTTCAGCGCGCCCAGATAGTTGCCGAGGTGAAGCGCGCCGGAGGCCTGGATGCCGGACAGGATACGGCGGGGGCCGGAGTAGACGGGGAGAGGAGCGTCGGACATGGGCCGCGCTCTAGCCGACCCTTGGCCCCGCCGCTAGGCGCCCGCCCGACGCTCGCGCCTCAGCAGGCCCTTGATCTCGCCGACCGTGACCGCGCGTGTGACGAACAGCAGGATCAGATAGACCAGCCCGCCCACGCCCGTGGTCAGGACCAGAGCGATCTCCTTGGCGCCGTGGTCGGTCAGGCCCGCAATCGGCGCCTCGATCATCGGCCGCATCAGCTGGGCGCCCACCAGCAGCCCGCCGAGCGCCGCCGAGGCGATCAGGATGCGCACCAGCCGCGACAGCGCCGACCCTCCCGGCCGGTACTCGCCCCGCCGCCAAAGGGTCAGGCCGAGCAGGCCCGCATTGACCCAGGCCGCCGCGCTCGTGGCCGCCGCGATGCCCGACACGCCCATGCCGAGGTTGAACAGGGCGATGGCCAGGACGGCGTTCACCGCCACCGAGATGAGGGCGAAGGTCATCGGGGTGCGCGTGTCCTGCCGCGCGAAGAAGCCCGGGGCCAGAACCCGGATCAGCACGAAGGCTGGCACACCCCAGCCGAACTGGAGCAGGGCCCGAGCCGTGTTCACCGCGTCGAAGGCCAGGAACTCCCCGCGCGTGAACAGGCCGTCGATCAGGAACAGCGGCATGGCCATGATGGCCGCGGCCGCCGGCAGGGTGAGCGCCATCGACAGGACCACCGCCTCGTCCATCGAGGCCTGCTCCTGGGCCCGGTCGCCGGAGGCCACGGCCGAGGACAGCTTGGGCAACAGCGCGATGCCGATGGCCACGCCGATCAGCCCGAGCGGCAGCTGATAGAGCCGGTCCGCCGTCGCCAGCCAGGTCCGTCCGCCGTCCACGAAGGAGGCGAGGTTGCCCGAGATGAAGACGTTGATCTGGGTCGCCGAGTTGCCGATGGCCGCCGGGATGGCCGTAATGATGATCGCCTTCACCGCCGGTGTCAGGCGCGGCAGGGCCAGCCTCACGTTCGCGCCGGCCTTCCGGACCGCCCACCAGCACAGGCCCGCCTGGGCCACGCCCGAGACCAGCACCGACCAGGCCGCCGCATAGGCCGCCTGCACCTGGTCGCCACGCCAGATCAGCAGGGCCGCCAGCATGATCAGGTTCATGGCGATCGGGTAGGCCCCCGAGACGATGAACCGCCCGCGCGCGTTCAGCACGCCCGACAGCAGGGCCGCGATGGCCATGCAGGGCAGGTAGGGCATGGTGATCTGCGTCAGGATCACCGCCAGCCGGAAGCGGTCCGGATCGTCGAGGAAGCCGATGTTGATGGCCATCATCAGCCACGGCATGGCCAGCTGGGCCACGATGGTCAGGATCAGGGTCACCACCGCGACCATCGCCAGGGCGTCGGTCGCGACCCGGTCGGCCTCGGCCTCGCCCTTCTGCTGCAGCGTGCGCGCATAGGCCGGCACGAAGGCGGCCGCGAAGGCGCCCTCGGCGAAGATGCGCCGGAACAGGTTCGGGAAGCTGAGCGCGGTGTTGTAGGCGTCCGCCGCCGGGCCTGCCGAGGCGCCCAGGAAGGCCGTGACCGCGATGTCGCGCGCGAAGCCGGCCAGCCGGCTCACCAGCGTCAGGCCGCTGAAGATGGCCGACGACCTCAGCACCCCGCCGGATTTCACTGGCGGGGGGCCGGGCGGATTGGTCGAGGCGGAGGCGCGGATCTCGGGTTCGAGGGACATGAGGCTTTGAGGATCCGCGCGAGAGGTTCACCCGCCCTTAGCGCCGGACGCGGGCGGGCGAAACCGGCTTGTGAGCGTCATCGCGCCGCGCTGGCCCGGGCGCGCGCCAGCCGCCGCGCCGGCGGGGCCTCGGCCGGGGGATCGAGCGCCTTCAGCAAGGCTTCGCGCACCCGCTCGCGAGTCTTCGCTGTCGTGATCCGCTCGCCCGAGGCGGTGACCACATAGAAGGCGTCCACCGCCCGCTCGCCGTGGTTCTCGATGTGAGCCGAGCGAACCTGCAGCTCCGCGTCCGACAGGGCTCGGGCCAGGTCGGCCAGCAGGCCCGGACGGTCGCGCCCCGTCGCCTCGATCACGGTTGACTCCCCGCCGGGCGGATTGTCGAAGGCCACCACCGGCGCGACCTCGAAGACCGACCGGCGCGGCGTCGCCCGGCGTTCCGGCGCGCTCGGCGCCGCCTCGCCGCGCGCGGCCCGCTCGACCGCCCGCGACAGCACCCGGCCCAGCCGGGCGTCCTCGGCCGCGAAGGCCTGGCCGGTCTGGTCCTGCAGCCAGAAGATCTCCAGCGCCCAGCCCTCGGGCGTGGTCGCCAGCCGCGCGCCGATCACGTCCGCGCCGTTGTCGGCGAGCGCCCGCGCGACCTCAGCGAAGAGGTTCGGCCGGTCCCGCGCGGCCAGGGCCAACTCGGTGGCCTGCATCTCCAGCGCCGGCCTCAGCCGCACGACCGGCTGGCCCTTGGTCGCCGCCCGCGCGATCAGCTCCGCCTCGTCGCCGAGGATGTCGAGCCCCTCGTCCGGCGCCCCCCGGAAGCGCCGCTCGGTCGCGGCGTAGAGCTCGCGCATCAGCCGGCCCTTGAAGCCGTTCCATACATTGGGCCCCACCGCGCGCACGTCCGCGCCGGTCATGGCCAGAAGCATCCGCAACCGCTCCAGGTCGCCCACGATGTCGGCGAAGGCCTCGATGGTCGCCGGGTCGGCCACGTCCCGCTTCTGGGCGAAGTCCGACAGCACCAGGTGATGCCGCACCAGCCAGGCGACCAGCTCGGCCCGCTTGGGCTCCAGCCCCAGCCGCTCGCAGGCCCGCCGCGCCGCGATCGCCCCATCCTCCAGCTGGCCGCGCGTCCCGCCCTTGCCGACGTCGTGCAGCAGCATGGCCAGGTACAGCGCCTCCCGGTCCGCGATCAGCGGAATGATGGAATGCGCCAGCGGATGATCGTCCTTCAGCTTGCCGGTCTCGATGTCCTTGAGCGCGCCGATGGCCTGCAGCGTGTGCTCGTCGACCGTATAGGCGTGGTAGCGGTTGAACTGGGTCTGGCCGACCACCCGAGCGAACTCCGGCAGGAAGCGTCCCAGCAGGCCCGTCTCGTTCATCAGCGACAGCGTCCGGTACGGCCTGCGCCCATGCGCCAGCACGTCGAGGAAGGCGCGCGTCGCCTCCGGCTTGCGCCTCAGCTGCGGCGTCACCGCGTCCAGGGACCGCGCCACGGCCCCGAAGGCGTCCGGATGCAGGTCCAGGTCCAGCCGGTCCGCCTCGCGGAACAGCAGCAGCATCGTCTCCGGATCGCGCTCCATCACCTTGGGGTCGGTGACGCTCAGTCGGCCCTCTTCGACGACCAACCCCTCGATCGCCAGCGGCTTGGCCCGCTTGGCGCGCGGCAGGGGCAACAGCCGCATCAGCCCCTCCGCCGGCTTGGCGTGCCGCGCCTCCAGCTTGGCGCATAGGGCCCGGGTCAGGGCCCCGACGTCGCGGGCGATGACGAAATAGCGCCGCATGAACCGCTCGACCGCCGGCTCCTCGCCGCGTCCGCTCCAGCCCATCAGCCGCGCCACCTCCGGCTGGACGTCGAAGCTCAGCTTCTCCTGAGCCCGCCCGGCGATGCGGTGCATGTGGATGCGCACGGCCCACAGGAAGTCGAAGGCCTGCACCGCCAGCCGCTGCTCCTTGGGCGTCAGCATCCCCTCAAGCGCCGCGCGGCCCATATCGCTGTGCGGCGCCAGCGCCCGCGCGATCCAGAACAGGGTGTTGAGGTCCCGCAAGCCCCCCTTGCCGTCCTTCACATTGGGCTCGACCTGATAGCGCACGGCGCCCGCGCGGGCGTGGCGGGTGTCCCGCTCGGCCAGCTTGGCCTGGATGAAGGGCCGGGGGTCGGCCCGCTCCACGTCGCGGCGAAAGCGGGCGATCAGCTTTTCGGTCAGGGCCGCGTCGCCCGCCAGCGGCCGGGCCTCCAGCAGACCGGTGCGGATCGTCATGTCCTTGCGCGCCAGCCGGATGCATTCGTCCAGGCCGCGCACCGCCCAGCCGACCTTGAAGCCGAGGTCCCACAGGCCGTGCAGCACCGTCTGGGCGAAGGCCTCGGCCTGGGCCGTCGTCTTGCCGGGCCTCAGGAACAGCAGGTCCAGGTCCGAAAAGGGCGCGAGCACCGCCCGGCCATAGCCCCCGACCGCCACCAGCGAGAGCCCGGCGCCCGGATGCCGCGCCTCCGCCTCGGCCCACAGGGCCTTGACCGCCTCGTCCGCCGCCTGGGCGTAGAGCCGCGCCGCCTCGACCCCCTTCAGCCCGCCTTCCAGCCGCGCCCCGGCCTTGTCGCGCGCGGCCTCCAGCCGGGTCCGGATCGCCTCCAGCGCGGGCGGCGCCTCGGTCACGTCCGCGCCGCCTCCTTCAGCCGGTAGAGCACCTCCAGCGCCTCGCGCGGCGTCAGGTCGTCCGGCTCGATCCCGGCCAGGGCCTGCTCGACCGCATTTGGCCCGGCCGGCGCCGCCGGCTCGGCGAAGCCCACGGCGAACAGCGGCAGGTCGTCCAGCCGCGCCGCTCCGGAATCCTCGTTCTCCAGCCGCTCCAGCACCTGCCTGGCGCGCGCCACCACCGGCCCGGGCACGCCGGCCAGCCGCGCCACCTGCACCCCATAGGAGCGGTCCGCCGCGCCCGGCCCGGCCTCGTGCAGGAAGACCAGCTCGCCGTTCCACTCCTTGGCCCGCATCGACAGGTTGCCGAGGTGCTCCAGCCGCCCCTCCAGGAGCGCCAGCTCGTGATAGTGGGTGGCGAACAGGGTCCGGCACTTCACCCGGTCGTGCAGGTGCTCGGTCGCGGCCCAGGCGATGGCCAGGCCGTCATAGGTGGCGGTGCCCCGGCCGATCTCGTCCAGCACCACGAGCGACCGCTCGGTCGCCTGGGTCAGGATGGCGGCGGTCTCGACCATTTCGGTCATGAAGGTCGAGCGCCCGCGCGACAGGTCGTCGCCCGAGCCGACCCGGCTGAACAGCCTGTCGATCACGCCCAGACGCATCGAGGCCGCGGGCACGAAGCAGCCGGCCTGCGCCAGCACCGCGAGGATGGCGTTCTGGCGCAGGAAGGTCGACTTGCCGGCCATATTGGGTCCGGTGACGATCATCAGCCGTTTCGACGTGTCGCCCGCTCCGTCGAGACGACAGTCGTTGGGCGTGAACGGCTGGCCGTCGCGGCTGACCGCCGCCTCGACCACCGGGTGCCGCCCCGCCTCGACGTGGAAGGCGCAGGACCGGTCGATCACCGGCCGCACGCAGCGCGCGTCCTCGGCCCATTCCGCCAGGCTCGAGGCCACGTCCAGCTCCGCCAGCGCCTCGGCCGCGGCCCTGAGCGGCTCGGCCAGACCGACCGCCCGGACGCGGAAGCCCTCGAACAGCTCGATCTCCATGGCCAGGGCCCGCTCGCCGGCCTGGGCGATCTTGGCGTCCAGCTCGGCCAACTCCACCGTCGTGAACCGCACCTGGTTGGCCATCGTCTGGCGGTGGATGTAGCCGCTCTCCGGCCCCTGCCGGATCAGGGCCTCAGCCTTGGCCGACGCCAGCTCCAGGAAATAGCCGAGCACGGCATTGTGCCGGACCTTCAGCGGCAGGCCCGTCTCGGCCTGGCAGCGCGCCTCCAGTTCGGCGACCACCCGGCGGCTGTCGTCGCGCAGAGCCCGCGCCGCATCCAGCTCCGCCCAGTAGCCCGCCGCGATGAAGCCGCCGTCGCGCGCCAGGTGCGGCGGCTGGTCGTTCAAGCCGCGCCCGAGGTCGCCGGCCAGGGCCTCGATCGCGTCCGACGCCGTCAGGGCCTGGCAGGCGCCCGAGACCTCCGCGGGGAACTCGCTCAGCGGCTCCTTGGCGGCGTCCAGCAGCTTCAGCACCGAGGCCGCGCGCGTCAGCCCGTCCTTCAGCGCCGCGAGATCGCGCGGACCGCCGCGTCCGAGCGCCAGCCGTCCGACCGCTCGGGCCAGGTCCGGCGCGCCCTTCAGCTCGCCGCGCAGGGTGCGCCTCAGTTGCCGCCGCTCGACGAACCAGCCGACGGCGTCGAGCCGGGCGGCGATCTGGTCGGTGTCAGACAGGGGCCGGGCGATCCGCTCGGCCAGCCGCCGCGCGCCGGGCGCCGTCACCGTCCGGTCGATGGCGGCCAGCAGCGAGCCCTCGCGGCTCCCGCCTTGTGTCCGGTCGATCTCCAGGCTCGCGCGTGTGGCCTGGTCGATGGCCATGAAACCGGCTTCGGCCAGCCGGCGCGGCGCCTTCAGCGACGGCAGCTTGCCGGCCTGGGTGGTCTCCACATAGGCCGCGATCAGCCCCAGCGCGGAGACCTCGCAGGGCTCGAAGGCCCCGAAGCCGTCCAGGGTGGCCGAGCCGTACAGCCGCTCCACCCGCGTCCGCGCCGCGGTCGGCTCGGCCAGGGCCTGGGCCATGGGCTGGACCACCCCGCCCGAGGTCTTCAGCGCCGCCGCCAGGGCCTCGTCGGCGAACAGCCGGTCTCCGGCCAGGGTCTCGGACGGCCGCACCGCCGCGAGCGCCGAGGCCAGTTGGTCGCGCCCGCAGGCCAGGGTCTCGACCTCGCCGGTCGACAGTTCGATCGAGGCCAGCGCCGCGCGATCGCCGCGCACCGCGACCGCCGCCAGACGGTTGGCCCGGCCGGGTTCCAGCAGGCTGTCCTCGGTCAGGGTCCCGGGCGTGACGACGCGCACCACGTCGCGCCGCACCACCGCCTTGGAGCCGCGCTTCCTGGCCTCGGATGGGTCTTCCAGCTGCTCGCAGACCGCGACCTTGAACCCCTGCCGGATCAGCCGCGCCAGATAGCCCTCGGCCGCATGCACCGGCACGCCCGCCATCGGGATGTCGCCGCCCTGGTGCTTGCCGCGCCGCGTGAGCGTGATGCCCAGCGCATTGGCCGCGACCTCGGCGTCCTCGAAGAACAGCTCGTAGAAGTCGCCCATCCGGAAGAACAGCAGCGCGTCGGGCTGGCGCGCCTTGGCGGCCAGGAACTGGGCCATCACGGGGCTCGTGTCGGCCGGGACGGGCGGGGGCGAAGGGGCGTTCATCGGAAGCGCGCAAGGTGGCCGATGCGGCCCCCCGGCTCAAGCGATTCAGTCGTCGGACGGCTTGCGGTTGGCGGCGATGCCGGCGCTTTCGGCCTTCAGCGGCCGCGACACCGGGCAGACCTCCTGCACATAGCCGTTCAGCGTATTGGCCAGGTGCTCTCGCGACAGGCTGTAATGCACGAACTGGCCGCGCTTCTCGCTGGTCACCAGCCCGGCGTTCTCCAGCACCGACAGGTGTTGCGACACCGCCGGCTTCGAGATCTCGAACCGCGCCGCGATCTCGCCCGCCGTCAGGTCGGCATGCGCCAGATAGGCCAGGATCTTGCGCCGCACGGGCGAGGAGAGGGCTTCGAAGACACGCTGCATCGTCCTTATTTAAGCGATTTACTAAGCACTTGCCAGAGGTGTGGGTGTTAGGTAATTAAGCAAGGACCTAAATGAGGGCGACATGGCTCACACTCGTTTCGCACCGGCCTACGCACACGCGCTTCTGGTTGGCCCCTCAATCCTTCCGCTCGCGATCGTGGTGGTCGGGTCGGCTGCCGCATTCCTGGCCGGAGAGTACATAGCCCTGTTAGGCTTGGTTTGGCTCGCAGCAACGTTTTGGGCTTTCAGCCTGCCGGCCTGGGCATTGGGTTTAGCTGCGGGCGTCGTGGTTTGGCAGTTGATCGAGCGGATAGGAGGAGGCGGACCTTGGCAGGCGACCTTCCTTGGTGGCGCGTCGGTCGGCGCGCTGTGGTTCTTCGCGACCAGGCCCTTCCTTGAAGCCGCAGCCCCCCAGCTGATCCTTGTCACCGCTGTGGGCGCAGCCTCCGGCGCGATAGCCGGCTATGTCGGCTGGCGGGCGGGGCGCATGCGGGAGATCACCCTGTGACCCCCGACCCGCACGACCCCTGCGCGGTCAACAGCCTCGTCGAATCCCACGGCTGCAGCCCGGTCGAGGGCCGGGTGGTCTGGGACCCCGCTCACTCTGTCTGGAACGGGGCCATGCTGTCGGGCGCCCTGATCCTGGGTCCGCTGACCTTCAACTGGCCGGCCTTCGCCGTCTTCCTGTTCGGCACGGGCGCGGCCCTGTTGCTTGGCCATTCGGTCGGCTTCCACCGCCGGCTAATCCACCGCAGCTTCGACTGCCCGCTGTGGCTCGAGCATTTCCTCGTCTGGGTTGGGACCGCGGTCGGCATGAGCGGTCCGTTCTGGATGATCCGCACCCACGACCTGCGCGACTGGGCCCAGCGCCAGCCGGACTGCCACGACTATCTCGCGCACCGGCGGCCGATGCTGGTCGACGCCTGGTGGCAGATGCATTGCCGGCTGGAGCTAGCGCGCCCACCGGCCTTTGACCTCGGCCGCGTCGGCCGGGACCGCTTCTATCGCTTCCTCGAACGCACCTGGATGCTGCAGCAGGCGCCGATCGCGCTCGGCCTCTATCTCTTGGGCGGCTGGCCGTTCGTGGTGTGGGGCGTCTGCGCGCGCGTCTCGGCTTCGGTTGTCGGCCACTGGTTCGTGGGTCACCTGGCGCACACCCGGGGCCCTCAGAGCTGGCTCGTGGACGGCTCGGGCGTGCAGGCCCACGACGTGCCGTGGGCGGCGGTCCCGACCATGGGCGAGGCCTGGCACAACAACCATCACGCCTGGCCCGGCTCGGCGCGGATCGGCCTGCATCCCGGCCAGGCCGACTGGGGCTACCGCTTCATTCAGCTGCTGGCGGCGCTGGGCCTGGCCTGGAACATCCGCACGCCCGAGACCATGGGCGCGCGGGACGCCCTGCGCTCGGTCCTCGTCAGCTCCGCCAGCGGAGAACCGCCGGCTCGACCGGGTTTGCGAACGGGCGCGCTTCCGAGCGGCTCCTGAACCACTCGCGCTTGAGGCCCTGGTACCATTTGGCCTGCTTGTCGGCGTCGTCGATCCAGATCAGGGCGGGGTCATAGCGCAGGCCCTCGTTCTGCAGGTTCACCATGTCGCCGTCCTGCTTCAGGAAGGCCTTGGCGCCGGCGCGCAGGAAGGGCTTGGCCAGGCCGAAGACCGGATGGTCCGACCAGAAGACCTGGGTGATGCGCGTCTTCTTCTCGGTGATCGGTGTCAGCAGGGTGAGGGCCAGCACCTGCCGCTCGCCGACCTGGATGTGCTCCCAGCGCAGCGCCGGCAGGCGGAAGACGATCTCGGTCGCGGGCTTGCCGCCGAGCAGCTTGTAGGCCCGGCTGTTGGACGACGGCGCGTGTCGCGCCATGGCGAAGCCCAGCTCGCGCGGCTCGAAGGCCTTGGACTTCTCGTGCTGGCTGGATTCGGTGCGCCACCACCACTGCTTGTGGACATAGGGCCCATGGGCCGGGTCCATCAGGCCGACCACGGCGTGGTCGATGTGGGCGTCGAAATCCATCCGCTCGACCAGCTTGGGGCCGCCGCCGACGACGCCCGGGAAGACCGGCGGCGCGTGATCCGGCTCGGCCGGCAGGCGCGGATCGGACGCCATCCAGACGAAGACCAGGCCCTGGCTCTCCCGCGCCGGATAGGACCGCACGCGGATCCGGGCGACGTCGAACTCCTGCTCGCCGGTCAGGGACGGAATGGCCGCGCAGCCGCCGTCGGGGCGGAAACGCCAGCCGTGATAGGGGCATTCGACCGTCTCGCCCTCGCCGTCGCGGTCCACCACCCGTCCGGCCGACAGGGGCGCGGCCCGGTGGGGGCAGATGTCGCGCATGGCGAAGACCTCGCCCGCCCGCGTGCGCCCGATCAGCACCGGCTCGCCCAGCAGTTCGTAACGTTTCAGCGACCCCGGCCGCACCTCGTCCGACAGGGCGGCGAACCACCAGATGTCGCGCAGGAAGCCCTGACCGAAGGGCGGAGGGGCGGCGCGCTTGTCGGGCGGGGCATCGGTCATGTCGGCTGTCTAGCGCCGCTGTGGCGCCGCGTCATCCGGCCCGCGCCTGGGACGACAGCCACAGCGCCGCGCTCATGGACCGGCCGATGTGGGCCGCCTTCGCCTTGATCACCTCGGCGGGCTCGGGTTCGAAGAGGCTGTCCACCGCCTCGCCCCACAGCTCCAGCCAGCGCGGGAAGAGGTCCGAGGTCACGCCCGCAGCCGCGTGCTTGGGCAGGGGCCGCCCGTGAAAACGCCCCGCCCCAAGCAGCACCGAGCACCAGAAGTCGGTCAGCAGGTGAAAATGCGCCGGCCAGTCATGCACCGCCCGGCCGAACACCGGCCCGAGCAGGGCGTCTTCCCGCGCGCGGCCATAGAAGGTCTCGACAAGGCGGCGCAGGGCCGGCTCGTCGATCGCCTCGAACCGGTCCATGCCTAGATCAGCGCGCCGTGGCAGTGCTTGAACTTGCGGCCCGAGCCGCAGGGGCAGACCGCGTTGCGGCTGGTCCGCTCCCAGCCTTCGGGCAGCATTGACACCGGCATGCGCGAGCGCTGGTCGGCGTTGCCCTGCGTCTCCGGCATCTGGCCGGCGGGGTCGGCCATCTCGTTCTCGCCGGTCAGCGGGTTGAGGTGGACTTCCTCGATCTCGACTGGCGGGGGCGGCGGCTGGAAGCGGAACTCGACCGTCATCAGCCAGCGCGTCACGTTCTGGCGCAGGTTCACCAGCAGCGCCTCGAACAGGGAGAAGGCCTCGGTCTTGTACTCGTTCAGCGGATCGCGCTGGGCGTAGCCGCGCAGGCCGATGACCGCGCGCAGGTGCTCGAGGTGCACCAGGTGCTCGCGCCACTGCATGTCGATCATCTGCAGCATGAAGTTCTTCTCGAGGCCGCGCATCTGGTCGGCCCCGATCATCTCGAGACGCTCCTTGGCGCGGGTCTCGGAGGCCGCCTGCAGGCGCTCCTCCATCTCCTCGTTGGACACACCTTCCTCGGCGGCCCAGTCGCGGACCGGCAGGTCGAGGCCCAGCAGGGCCTTCACCCGCTCGTCCAGGCCCTCGATATCCCACTGCTCGGCATAGGCCTTGGGCGGCAGGAAGCGGTCGACCAGGTCGGTGACGGTGTCGCGGCGGAACTCGTCGACCAGTTCGGACAGGTCCTGGGATTCCAGGAACTCCTGGCGCTGTTCGAAGATCGCCTTGCGCTGCTCGTTCACGACGTCGTCGTACTTCAGCAGGTTCTTGCGGATCTCGTAGTTGCGCTGCTCGACGCGCTTCTGGGCCGTGGCAATGGCGCCGTTCAGCCACTTGTGGGTGATCGCCTCGCCTTCCTGGACGCCGAAGTTGCGCATGATCGCGTCCAGCCGGTCGCCGGCGAAGATGCGCAGCAGGTCGTCCTCACAGGACAGGTAGAACTTCGAGAAGCCCGGGTCGCCCTGGCGGCCGGTCCGGCCGCGCAGCTGATTGTCGATGCGGCGGCTCTCGTGGCGTTCGGTGCCGAGCACGAACAGGCCGCCCAGCGCCAGCGCCTGCTTGCGCTTGCCCTCGATCTCGGCGGCGATCCGGTCGCGCTCGGCCATCTCGGCGGCGTGATCGGGCTCGGCGCCCGCGGCGCGCTGGTCGGCGCGCCAGCGCATCATGCGCATGTCGAGGTTGCCGCCCAGCTGGATGTCGGTGCCGCGGCCGGCCATGTTTGTGGCGATGGTCACGGCGCCCGGCAGGCCGGCGTCGGCCACGATGTAGGCTTCCTGCTCGTGGTGCTTGGCGTTCAGCACATTGTGCGGCACGCCCTTGCCCGTCTTGGTCTCGACCTCGAACGCGGCGTCGCCGAACTTCTTGCGGACGCGCATGGCGAACGCGTCGGACTCGATCTCGCGCTTGGACCAGACCGTCTTGAACGGGCGACCGCCCGCGTCGGCCTCGAGCTGGGCGGCGAACTCCGGCTTGAGCCGCCAGACCTCGACCTCCCAGGCCCACTCCAGCAGCAGCTTGGAGAGATTGTCCGACTTCTCGATCGAGACGGTGCCGACCAGGATCGGCTGGCCGATGGCGTGGCGCTCGGCGATGAGACCGCAGATGGCGCGGTTCTTCTCCGCCATCGTGCGATAGACCTCGTCGTCCTCGTCGATGCGGGCGATGGGCCGGTTGGTCGGGATCTCGACCACGTCCATCTTGTAGATGTCGTGGAACTCGGCGGCCTCGGTCGCGGCCGTGCCGGTCATGCCGGACAGCTTCTTGTAGAGGCGGAAGTAGTTCTGGATCGTCACCGAGGCCAGGGTCTGGTTCTCGGGCTGGATCTTGACCTTCTCCTTGGCCTCGATGGCCTGGTGCAGGCCTTCCGACAGGCGCCGGCCCGGCATCATCCGGCCGGTGAACTCGTCGACCAGGATGATCTCGCCTGCGCGGATCAGATAATGGGTGTCGCGCTGGTAGAGCAGGTTGGCCCTGAGCGCCTGGTTGACGTGGTGGACCACCGAGATGTTGGCCGGGTCGTAGAGGCCGGCTGAATCCTCGGCCAGGTGCCCGGCGGCGGCCAGCATGTCCTCGACCTTCTCCGAGCCGGTCTCCGACAGCAGCGCCTGACGCTGCTTCTCGTCGAGGTCGTAGGTGCTCTCGTCCTTGATCAGCTCGCGGACCAGCTCATCGACCACCAGGTAGAAGTCCGAGCGGTCCTCGGTCGGGCCCGAGATGATCAACGGCGTTCGCGCCTCGTCGATCAGGGTGGAGTCCACCTCGTCGACGATGACGAAGTTGTGCCCGCGCTGGACCATCTCGCGCAGGTCGTAGACGAGGTTGTCGCGCAGGTAGTCGAAGCCGAACTCGTTGTTCGTGCCGTAGGTGATGTCGGCCTGATAGGCCGCGTGGCGCTGGCCCTGGCTCAGGCCGTGGACGATGACGCCGACCTCCAGCCCGAGGAAGCGGTAGATCTGGCCCATCCACTCCGCGTCGCGGCGGGCGAGGTAGTCGTTCACCGTGATCAGATGGACGCCCTTGCCTTCAAGGGCGTTCAGATAGGCGGGCGCGGTGGCGACCAGCGTCTTGCCTTCGCCGGTGCGCATCTCGGCGATGCCGCCCTCGTGCAGCACCATGCCGCCGACCAGCTGCACGTCGTAGTGGCGCTGGCCCAGGGTCCGCTTGGACGCCTCACGAACCACCGCGAAGGCCTCGTTGAGGATCTTGTCGAGCGTCTCGCCCGCGGCCAGCCGGTCCTTGAAGACCTGCGTCATCATCCGCAGCTCGTCGTCGCTCATCTTCTCGAAGCGCGGCTCGAGAGCGTTGATCTTTTGGACGCGGGCGGTGAAATCCTTGACCCTGCGGTCGTTGGAAGAGCCGAAGAGCTTCTTGGCGAGGCCGAGCATGACAGGTCCGGAAAGGGCGGCGAGCTCCGCCACTCTTTCAAGGGGTCGGCGGGAGGCTCGGAACGCCGGGAAAATGGCGGTCGTCACCCAAGAATTTAAGGGGTTCAAACCCCTCGACTTGAGCGCGCGCGAGACTTAAGCAGCCCCCAAAGCCCTGTCAACGACAGGGGTTCTCGGTATTTCGTCGTCGGACGGAGGCAAGCGGCCATGATCGCCCTCGATATCAGGCGTCTCGCCCCGCTTCTGGGCCTGATCGCCGCGCTCGGACTGGCCGCCTGCCAGGGCGGCGACCGTGACGAGCGCCCGCCCCAGCCCGGCGACGTCATCGTCGCCCGGGTCGACGGCGATCCGGTCTGGGCCTCTGACGTCAAGCGTGAGGCGGTGGCGCAGGGTCTCATCGGCGAGGGAGAGCCCTTCGATCCGGCCACGGACCTGTTCCGCCGCGTGCTGGACGAGGTCATCGACCAGGAACTGCTGGCCCGTGAGGCCGAACGGCGTGGCCTGGACGACAGCCCTCTCGCCCGCCAGCGGCTGGAGGCGGCCCGCAAGCGCATCCTCGGCGACATGCTGGTCGAGACGGTCGTTGACGACGCCATCTCCGAGCGCGCCATCGAGGAGCTCTATCAGGAGCAGCGCCGCCTGACCGAGCAATCCGAGGAGTTCCGCGCCCGCATGATCCTGGTGCGCACCCGCGAGGAGGCCGAGGCCGTCATGACCCTGCTCGCCAACGGCGCCTCCTTCGAGGCCCTGGCGGCGGAGCGCTCGATCGACGAGTCGACGCGCTTCAACGGCGGCGACCTCGATTACTTCACGGTCGACACCATGCCGCCGGCCTTCGGCGCCGCGCTGCGCGAGGCGAGGGCTGGCGATACGGTCGGGCCGTTCCAGGCGGAGGGCGGCTGGGCCATCCTGCGCGTCGAAGACCGCCGCCAGGAGCAGCCCCTCAGCCTTGAGCAAGCCCGGCCGCAGATCCTCCGCTTCCTCACCTACGACCAGGTGCGCCAGCTGCTGGAACGCCTGCGCGGGCGCGCCGAGATCGAGATCGTGGCGGAGGGCGATCCGCTCGCCGTGCCGGATGCGCCGCGCGAGCCCGCCTCCGCGCCGGCCACGTCCGAGACCGCCGCGTCCGAGACGCCGGCGTCGGCGACCGAAGGTGAAGCTGACCAGCCCCCGGCCGCCCAATGAGCCGCAAGCCTGGCCGTAGCGGCGGCGTCCGCGACAGCGTCGAGGCCGTTGGGCACACGATCG
>NZ_JANJTL010000026.1 GCF_024711105.1 Brevundimonas sp.
GGCGAGGTCACCTTCTCCCCGGCGGGCGCTGCGCCGGCGCCGGTCGCCGCCCCGCCACCGACCCTGGCGGGCGAAGCCGTTTCGGCCCTGCTGGGGCTCGGCATGGCTGAGGTGAACGCCCGCCGCGCTGTCGACCAGGCCCTGATCCGCCTTGGTGAGGACGCCGAGCTCTCGGCGGTCATCCGCGCCGCGCTGCAGGAGCTCGGCCGGTGACCGATCGCCTCGTCTCGCCCGAGCCCGGCCCCGAAGGCTCTGACCGCGCCCTGCGCCCCCAGACCCTGACCGAGTTCGTCGGCCAGCCGCAGGCCAAGGCCAACCTTAAGATCTTCGTCGACGCCGCCCGCCAGCGCGGCGAGGCCATGGACCACGTCCTGCTGTTCGGTCCGCCAGGTCTGGGCAAGACGACGCTCGCCCAGATCGTGGCGCGTGAGCTCGGGGTCGGCTATCGCGCGACCTCCGGCCCGATCCTCGCCAAGGCCGGAGACCTGGCCGCCATCCTGACCAATCTCGAGCCGCGCGACGTCCTGTTCATCGACGAGATCCATCGGCTCGCCCCGGCGGTCGAGGAGGTCCTCTATCCGGCGATGGAGGACCACGTGCTGGACCTCATCATCGGCGAGGGGCCTTCCGCGCGGTCGGTGCGGATCGACCTGGCGCCCTTCACCCTAATCGGAGCCACGACCCGGGCGGGGCTGCTGGCCACGCCGCTGAGGGACCGGTTCGGCATCCCGATCCGGCTCGAGTTCTATTCGCCCGAGGAGCTGACCGGCGTGCTCTCCCACGGCGCTCGCAGGATGGGGCTGGACCTGCGCCCTGACGGCGCCACCGAGATCGCCGCCCGCGCACGCGGCACGCCGCGCGTGGCCGGCCGCCTGCTGCGGCGCGTGCGCGACTTCGCCACGGCGGAAGGGTCCGACAGCGTCGATAGGGTGGTCGCCGCCCGCGCCCTGTCCCGGCTCGAGGTCGACGAGGCCGGTCTCGACAGCCTGGACCGCCGCTTCCTCAAGGCCCTGATCGAAAACTATGGCGGCGGGCCCGTCGGCATGGACACGCTCGCCGCCGCCATTGCCGAGGCACGCGACGCTGTTGAGGACGTGATCGAGCCCTATCTGCTGCAACAGGGCTTCATCCAGCGCACCCCGCGCGGCCGCGTCGCCTGCGCCAAGGCCTATGCGCACCTCGGCCTGACCGCTCCGCCCCAGCCGCCGGGCCAGGCAGGATTGTTCGGCAAGTAGCTCAGGCCGCGCGGGCGACGGTCACCGGCTCGGTCGGCGGCGCGGGCTTGCGGCGATAGGCGATCCCCTTGGTCCAGATGCGCAGGGCTTCCCAGTGGATGCCTGCGATGACCTTCAGGGTCAGGAGGGGATGGGTCAGCCAGGCGCGCAGCAGCTGGCCGTCGGTCAGGGGCCGGCGCTCGCCGATGAAGCCGGTGGCCAGCCGAACGCCTTGGGAATCCTTCAGGTCGATCAGCACCTCGACCCGTTCGCCGGGCTCCGACACCCGGAAGGCGTAGCCCATATCCATGTCCATGAAGGGCGAGACGTGCAGGCTCTTGGGCGCCGCGTGGCTGTGGACGCGGCCCGTCTCGCCGGCTGGCGCGACGTAGGCGTGGCGCTCGCCGAAGGTGTTGGTCACCTCGTGGATCACCGCCGCCAGTGATCCGTCCATCCAGTGACAGAAGTAGAGGCTGATCGGATTGAAGCCGTAGCCGAGCACCCGCGGCATGGTGAGCAAGCGGATGGCGCCGATCGGACCCTCGATCCCCGCCTTAGCCAGCCGGGTCTCGATCTGGGCGCGCAAGGGGGTGGCCGAGCCGTCGCCGTGGTCGCGGGGGTCGAAGCTCATCAGGCCGAAGCGGCCTCCGCGCAGCACCTTGCATCTGAGGCCCGTGGCCTCGTCGAGATCCAGCAGCAGCATGTAGACCCGATAGGCGAGCGCGTGGACGCGCGGCCTCAGGCGCCGGTGCGTGACCTTGCCGACGTAGAGGGCCGAAGCTTGGGTCAAGCCGCCTCCTCGCGCTGCATCGGCGGCGCGCCGACGTGGATGCGCCCGCTGGCGGCGGCGACTGTCCAGGGCCGCTCAAGGCCGCCCAGCTGCTCGGCGACGGCCAGGCCCGACTGCAGACCGTCCTCGTGGAAGCCCGCGCCGAAATAGGCGCCGCAGAACCAGGTGCGCTCCACCCCCTGCAACTCCCAAAGCCGCCTTTGCGCCCGCGCGGTCGCCGCGTCGAACAGCGGGTGCTCATAGAGGTCCGAGCGGATCACCGATCCCGCCTCGGGCTCGATCAGCGGATTGAGCGTCACGAACAGGCCGGGGCCGGGCAGGGACTGCAGCCGGTTCATCCAGTAGGTGACGGACGAGGCTTCGCCCGCCCCCAAGTGGTTCCAGGCGGCCCAGGCCCGCCGGCGGCGCGGCATCAGACGGGGGTCGCGGTGCAGGACGGCGTGATTGCGGCTGTAGCGGAAGGGCGACAGCAGGGCCTTCTCCTGAGGGGTCGGCTGTTCGAGTATGGCGAGCGCCTGGTCGGCGTGGGCGGCGATGACCACCTCGTCGTAACGCTCGACCTCGCCGTGGGCGTCACGGATGAGCACGCCGCCGGGCTCGCGGCGGATGGTGCGCACGCCCCGGCCGGTCCGTACATCCGGGATGGCGGCCAACAACCGCTGCACATAGGCGCGCGATCCGCCCGCGACGGTGCGCCAGTTGATGGTGCTGACCAGGCCGAGCAGGTCGTGGTTGGCGTAGAAGCGGATCAGTTCCGCGGCCGGGTAGTCGCCCATGTCGTCCAGCCGCGACGACCAGATGGCGGCGGCCTGGGGCAGCAGGTGCTCCGTGACAAAAGCCGCGCCGTAGCCCTCCTCGTCGAGGAAGGCGCGCAGCGACATCTGGCTGGATTCAAGCTCCCGCAGGCGGGCCTTCGCCGTCCGATGGAAGCGCCGCATGTCGCCGAGCATGCCCCAGAAGCGGGGGTTCACAACGTTCTCGGCCTGGGCGAACAGCCCGCCGAGCCCGGTCGAGCCGTACTCCAGTCGGCCGCCGTCCAGGGACACGGAGAACGACATCTTCGTCGGCTGTGTCGGCACGCCCAAATGAGCGAACAGGGCGGTCAGATTGGGGTAGTTCACCTCATTGTAGACGATGAAGCCGGTGTCCACCGCCACCGGGCCGTCGGCCGAGGGCGCGTCCACCGTGTGGCTGTGGCCGCCGATCCGATCGTCGGCCTCGTACAGGGTCACTTGGTGGCGCTTTGACAGCAGCCAGGCGGCAGACAGGCCAGAGACGCCGGATCCGACGACGGCGATCCGCTTGGGAGCGGCGAAACGGGGATGGGACACGCGACCTCCGAGGCGAACCTTCGGGGCCAGCTACGAACCAAGGCAGGATTTGGACGCTTCGTCATCCGGACGCCGCGCGGCCGCGTAACTGCCGAGCTGCAACCGGAGGAGTTCCATGCTGAAGACCGCCACGGCCTATCTGAGCTTCGCCCTCGCGTTCGGGGCGCTGGATTTCGTATGGCTCAGCCAGATGGCTCCACGCGTCTATCGGCCGGCCATCGGAGAGATCATGGCCGATCAGGTGCGGTGGGGGCCGGCCCTCGCCTTCTATCTGATCTACGTGCTCGGCGTGACCCTGCTTGTCGTCATGCCCGCGCTGCGCGACGGAGGGGTGATGCGCGCCGCCTGGACAGGGGCCTTGTTCGGCTTCGTCGCCTACGCCACATATGACCTGACCAATCAGGCCACGCTCAGGGTCTGGCCGACGCATCTGAGCCTGACGGACATGGCCTGGGGAACGGTCGCGACCGCCGTGGCTTCCATAGTCGCAGTGATCGCGACACGTATGATCGTGAGGGTTTGAGGAAGGTCGCATGACCCTTGCCGCCGAATCCGAAACGCCCGGCGGGACGCTGCTCCCGGAACTGAGGCGGATGGACGTGTCGCGCCCCCCCAGCCTGTTCCTGGCGGCCCTCAGGCACGCCGGGCGCGACTGGACCGGCGGGACCTTCACCCTCGTCCACCCCGACGGGAAGAGCGAGACCTTCGGGCAGGCCGGCACCGGCCCGGACGCGACGCTGCGGGTCAGGAACTGGGCCTTCGCGCGCCGGGCCCTGGCCAGCGGCGACATCGGCGTGGCCGAGTCCTACATCGCGGGCGAATGGGACACGCCGGACCTGGCCACCCTGCTGACTGTGCTGGCCGACAACTACGAGCGGCTGAACCGGCTGGCGGTTGGCGGGAGGCTCGTGCGGGCGATGAACTGGCTGCGCCACAGCCTGTTCCGCAAGAACTCCGAGCGCCAGGCCAAGCGGAACATCCACGCCCATTACGATCTGGGCAACGCCTTCTATTCGGCCTGGCTCGACCCCTCGATGACCTATTCCTCGGCCCTGTTCGCCTCCGGCGACGAGGCGCTGGAGGCCGCACAGGCGCGCAAGTACGAGAGCCTGTGCGAGGCCATGGGCCTGGAGCCCGGCATGTCCGTGCTGGAGATCGGCTGCGGCTGGGGCGGCTTCGCCGAGCACGCGGCGGCCAAGCGGGGCGCCCGCGTGA
The DNA here is from genome assembly GCF_024711105.1 of Brevundimonas sp. Lineage (GTDB taxonomy): Bacteria > Pseudomonadota > Alphaproteobacteria > Caulobacterales > Caulobacteraceae > Brevundimonas. The sequence continues at coordinate 4,551 of NZ_JANJTL010000026.1, forward strand.
CGGGCCTGACCATCAGCCAGGCTCAGCTGGACTTCGCCCGGGCCCGCATGGAGCGCCAGGGTCTGGCCGATCAGGTCGAGTTGCGCTTCCAGGACTACCGTCAGGCTGACGGCCAGTTCGACCGCATCGCCTCGATCGAGATGTTCGAGGCCGTGGGCGAGCAGTACTGGCCGGCGTACTTCCGCACCATCCGGGAACGCCTGACTGACACCGGCCGCGCGGGCCTGCAGATCATCACCATCGACGCATCGATGTTTGACCGCTACCGCAAGCGCGTCGACTTCATCCAGCAGTACGTCTTTCCGGGCGGCATGTTGATTTCCGAGCCGCGCCTCGCTGAGGAGGCCGCCCGCACGGGGCTGAAGGTCGCCTCGACCCGCCGCTTCGGCCCGGACTACGCCCGGACCCTGGCGCTGTGGGCGGTCCGCTTCGAGGCGGCCTGGGACACGCTGCGCGCCCAAGGCTTCGACGAGCAGTTCCGCAGGCTGTGGCGCTTCTACCTCGCCTACTGCGAAGCGGGCTTCAGGACCGGACGGACCGACGTCATCCAGGTGGTCCTGGAGCCGGCCTGAGTTTGCCTGAGGGCCGGCGGCGCCCTATCTGGCCGGCATGAACGCGACCGCCGACGAGGCACGCCGCCTCTCGGTGGCGCCGATGATGGACTGGACCGACCGGCACTGCCGGGCCTTCCATCGCGCCTTCACCTCGCAAACCCTGCTCTACACCGAGATGGTGACCACCGGCGCGGTCCTGCACGGCGACCGCGAGCGGCTGCTGGGCTTCGATCCGGTGGAACAACCGGTGGCGCTGCAACTCGGCGGGTCCGACCCCGACGACCTCGCCGCCTCTGCCCGGATCGGGGCCGAGCTGGGCTATGCCGAGATCAACCTCAACGTCGGCTGCCCGTCGGACCGGGTGCAGTCCGGGCGCTTTGGCGCCTGCCTGATGCGCGAGCCGCAGCTGGTCGCCGACTGCATGGCGGCGATGGGCGAGGCGGTGGACGTGCCGGTGACGGTGAAATGCCGCATTGGCGTCGACGACCAGGAGCCGGCGGACGCCCTGTTTGACCTGGTCGACCGCTGTGCGGGCGCGGGTGTCACGACCTTCGTCGTCCATGCCCGCAAGGCCTGGCTGAAAGGTCTGTCGCCCAAGGAGAACCGGGACATTCCGCCGCTCGACTACGGGCTGGTGCGCCGCCTGAAGGCCGAGCGTCCGGAGCTGACTATCGTCATCAACGGCGGGATCGCCGGCCTGGCTCAGGCCGAGGGCTTCCTCATCCCCGATGAGACGGGCCCGGCGCTGGACGGGGTCATGCTGGGCCGCTCCGCCTATCACGAGCCCGCGCTGCTGGGTCAGGCTGACCGGCGGATCTACGGCGAAGCGACCGGAGACATCGACCCGTTCGAGGCCATCGATCGCTATCGCTCCTATGTCGCCGCGCGCCTGGCGGAAGGCGTTCACCTGGCCGCCATGACCCGGCACATTCTGGGCGCCATGCACGGCCGCCCAGGCGCGCGCGCCTTCCGCCGCATCCTGACCGTGGACTCAATCAAGCCCGGCGCGGGGCTCGACGTCATCGACCGCGCGGTGGAGGCGGTCCGTGAGGCCGAGAGCCGCCGCGAGGCCGCCTGAGTGGCCGGGGTCCCGCTGACCGACCTGCTCGGCCTGATCGCCATCCTCATCGTCTCGGGCGCGTTTGCGGGCCTGATCGCCGGCCTGTTCGGCGTCGGCGGCGGCACGGTGATCGTGCCCGCCCTGTTCTACGCCTTCGAGGTCCTGGGCCTGGGTGGGGAGATGAATCTGCACGTGGCGGTGGGCTCGTCGCTCGCCGTCATCATCGCTACTTCCTTCCGCTCGCTGGCGGCGCACCGGGCGCATGGGGCGGTGGACGAGGACGTGCTGCGCACTTGGACGCCCTGGGTGGCGCTCGGCGGCGTCATCGGCGCAGGCGTCGCCGCCGTCGTCTCGGCGGCGGGGCTCGGCCTCGTCTATGCGATCTGCGTGACCCTGGTTGCGATCCAGATGGGCCTGATGCCGCGCCACTGGAAGCTGGCGTCCGACACGCCCACCGGCGCGCCGCGCGCGGCGCTGGGAACCGGCATCGGCCTCCTGTCCGCGCTGATGGGCGTGGGCGGCGGGGCCATGGGCGGCATGGTCATGACCCTGTGTGGCAAGCCGATCCACCGCGCGGTCGCCACCGCCTCGGGCTTCGGCCTGGCCATCGGCATCCCGGCCGCGCTCGGCTTCATCGTGGCGGGCTGGTCGGCCGACGGTCGGCCGCCGCTGTCGCTCGGCTATGTGAACATCCCGGCCGTGCTGGTCATGGGTGTGATCACGACCGCCGTGGCGCCCTGGGGCGCGAAGCTGGCGCACCGCCTCAATCAGGACGTGCTGCGCCGGTCCTTCGCGG
>NZ_JANJTL010000075.1 GCF_024711105.1 Brevundimonas sp.
CTCCGCCGCGAAGTCCTCGTCGCCGAAGCCGCTCTCCGTGCGGCGGAAGGCGACGACGTCCGCACCGCCGCCCAGGCGAGCCTTGACGAGAGCCGCGAGGCGCTCGCCGCGCTTGAAGCAGAGTCGCTCCGCTAGCAGGAGTTCCCTCTCCCATTGGGAGAGGGTGGATGAGCGCCCGGCAAGCCTAGCGGCCGGCTGCGCAAAGGGTGAGGGGCGCGCCTTCGCCAGGTCCCGCACGATCCGACCCTCATCCGGCCCTTCGGGCCACCTTCTCCCAATGGGAGAAGGAGACGGTCAGCGGCGACGAAGTCCCATTTCGATGAGCCACAGGACCCTGATCAGGCTGATGAAACAGCCTGTCGATCAGCCGTACATCACCGTCGCTTCGCGCACTCGTATGATGCGGCGAGGTCTTTCACATCGTCAGACCTCGCACCCCGCATCCGGACGCATCGGACGCTTCGGACGGTGTTTTTCGCAGGGCGCTGCCTGTCGCTCTGTCGCTGTGTCGCTCTGCTCAGAGCGACAGCGTCATAGGCGCAGCCGCTTCATCCCCTTTGGCGCGACCTTGCCGGCCTGGGCGCGCTTGCCGAGCCAGTCCTTCCAGTCGGGCCACTGGCGGGTTCGACCGCCGCCGTCGGGCCAGGTCGGGCCGGCCTCGCCGTCGAAGACCATGGCGTCGCTGATCCCCTTCTTGTCCGAGGTCAGCTTCACGCCCTTGCCGCGCGGCATTTCCGGCAGTTCGGCCAGCGGGAAGACCAGCGCCTTGCCGGACTTGCCCAGCACCGCGACGTGGTCGCCCTCGGCGGGCGCGCAGACCAGCGCCGTGCCGTTCAGGACCTGCTTGCCGGCCCGGCGGCTCGACAGGGCCTCCTCTTCCGGCAGGATGAAACCATAGCCCTCGGCCGAGGCCATCAGCAGCTTGCGGCCCGGCTTGTGCGCCATCACAGCCACCAGCTGGGCCCCCTCCTCCAGGTCAAGCATCAGCCTGAGCGGCTCGCCATGGCCACGGCCCGACGGAAGCTTGTCGCAGCCGAGCGCGAAGGCCCGCCCGTCCGAAGCGAAGATCAGGAGCTTGTCCGTCGTCTCGGCGGGAACCAGCCAGGCCAGCTTGTCGCCTTCCTTGAACTTAAGCTCCGACGGATCCTCGACCTTGCCCTTGGCCGCGCGGATCCAGCCGCGCTCGGACAGCACGACCGTGATCGGCTCGCGCACCACGAAGGCGTCGACCGGCGGCGCCGCGATCGCGTCCGGCGCTTCAGAGAAGGAGGACCGGCCCTTTACGCCGCTCGGCCGCTCGGCGTCGCCGCGGTCGGCCTCGGCCAGGGTCTTTCGGACATCCTTCAGGCCGGTGGCGACCAGCTTCCACTGCTTCTTGTCGGACTCCAGCAGGGCGGTGATGCCGGCGCGCTCTTCCATCAGCTCGGCGTGCTCGCGCTTGATGGTCATCTCCTCCAGCCGCGCCAGGTTGCGCAGTCGGGTGTCGAGGATAAAGTCGGCCTGGGTCTCGCTGAGCGCAAAGCGCGCGATCAGCTCGGCCTTGGGGTGCTCGGCCTCGCGAACGATGCGGATCACCTCGTCCAGGTTCAGGAAGGCGACCAGCAGGCCTTCCAGCAGGTGCAGGCGGCGCTCGATCTTCTCCAGCCGGTGCCGGGCCCGGCGCACCAGCACCTCGCGCCGGTGATCGAGGAAGGCCTGCAGGCACGCCTTCAGCCCCATGACGCGCGGCGCACCCGAGGCGTCCAGCACGTTCATGTTGATCGAGAAGCGCGTCTCCAGGTCGGACAGCCGGAACAGGCTCTCCATCAGGTGCTCCGGCTCGACCGTCCGGCTCTTGGGTTCGAGGATGACGCGGATGTCCTCGGCGGACTCGTCGCGCACGTCGGCCAGCAGCGGCGCCTTCTTGGTCTCGATCAGCTCGGCCAGCTGCTCGATCAGGCGGCTCTTCTGGACCTGATACGGGATCTCGGTGATCAGGATCTGCCACTGGCCGCGATCCAGGTTCACCTTCTTCCAGCGCGCCCGCAGCCGCACCGCGCCCCGGCCGGTGTCATAGGCCTCCAGCAGCGAGGCCGCCTTCTCGACGATGACCCCGCCGGTCGGGAAGTCCGGCCCCGGCACCTGCGCCATCAGGGCTTCGGTCGAGACGTGCGGGTCGTCCAGCAGCACCAGGCAGGCGTCGATCAGCTCCAGCGCGTTATGCGGCGGGATCGAGGTCGCCATGCCGACGGCGATGCCGGCCGCGCCATTGGCCAGCAGGTTGGGGAAGCCCGACGGAACGACGATCGGCTCCTCGTCCTCGCCGTCATAGGTCGGGCGGAAGTCGACGACCGCCTCGTCGATGCCGTCCATCAGGAGCGCGGCCGCCTCGGTCAGCCGGCACTCGGTGTAGCGCATGGCCGCGGCGCTATCGCCGTCGATGTTGCCGAAGTTCCCTTGGCCGTCGATCAGCGGATAGCGCTGGGCGAAGTCCTGGGCGAGACGCACCAGCGCGTCATAGATCGACTGGTCGCCGTGGGGGTGGAAGCCGCCCATCACCTCGCCGACCACCTTGGCGCACTTCTTGGCCGCCGTTTCCGGGTTCAGCCGCATCCGGTGCATGGCGTAGAGCAGTCGGCGGTGAACGGGCTTCAGCCCATCGCGCACGTCCGGCAGGGCCCGGTGCATGATGGTCGAGAGCGCATAGGCGAGATACCGCCGCGACAGCGCTTCCGAGAGCGGCTCGTCGACAATGCGGCCGCCGTCGTCGGGCGGGGGCGTATGAAGGGTCATCCTGTCCTTCTAGACGAGTCGGGGCCGGGTCGCGCTAGAGCATCCTCGCATCGCTCAACTGGTCCACAAGCCTCAGGCGGGGCGTGGGCAGCGGCTTGTTGAGCGGGTGGAAGACGAACATCTCCAGGAAATGCCCGGTCAGGGCGAAGCCTGCGCCGACGTCGCCCGGCTGGAGCCTCTGCTGCGAGCCCAGCAGGAAAGGCGGGAGCGTCAGCATCCTGTCGGCATAGGGCCGGCCGGCCTCAGCGGAGACCGCGCGGCCCGTCTTCGGGCTGACCCAGATCAAGTCGTCCGTCGAGCCCGTCGCCGCGCACTTGGACAGGTCCAGCCCGAAGCCCAGGTCATCCAGCAGGCCCAGCTCGAACCGCACGAACACCGCGGGCCAGATCTCCGGATGGACCAGGGCCTCGCAAAGGGCCTCAAGCGCCAGATAGGCCCCGGGATGCGGCTCGCGCTCGTGCAGCGCGCCCTGCGCCACCGAGGCCGCCGCCGCCAGGCCCGCCAGGGCCAGCCGGTCGTCGAACAGGGCGGCCGCCCCCTCCCCCACCGGCTCCATCCGCACGGAGCCCAGGTGCTCGCTGGTCCGCGCGCGATAGTCGGCCAACACTCGCGCGCCCGGCTGAAGGAAGGGCTTCATCTTGCGCGACGCCCCGCCGACCACGAAGGCCAGCACCCGGCCATGACTACGGGTCAGCAGGTCAACGATCGCGCCCGTCTCGCCATGCGCCCGCGCGGCGAGCACGAAGGCGTCGTCCTGAAACTCCACTAGTCGGCGGCCTCGAACTCGCGGATGCGCGTGGTGAAGTCCCGGGCTAGGTCGTTCGGGATGGGGAAGGTCAGGGCGTACTGCCCGATCCGCCACCCCTCCTCCGTCAGCACCAGGACACCGGTGCCCCGCGCCGTGCCATAGGCCGCATTGTCCAGCACTTCGTCGAACCAGACCACGCACCGGCAGGGATGCGGGGACAGGGTCAGGTTCCGCTCCCGCGGCGTGTAGGTCCACCCGCGGCCCTGCTCGAAATAGGGTCGGGCGAACGCCTCGAAAGCATAGACGCTCCAGCGCTCCGTCACGTCGGTGCCAAGGTAGGTGGCGTTCTCGGTGAACAGGCTGAACAGGGCGTCGCCGTCCGCCGCGCTCTCGGCGGCGTGCATGGCGTCCAGTACGGCGGAGGCGGCGGTCTCCTCGGGCTCCTCAGACAGGGCCGGCGTCCCCCAGGCGAGA
>NZ_JANJTL010000079.1 GCF_024711105.1 Brevundimonas sp.
CACGGTCGGCGATGATTGGTCCGATCCGGACCCGCTGGTGCTGCCGTTCGACGTCGGGCCCAAGGCCGCGCCGTCGGTCCCGGTCGTCTGCGACACCGGAGCCGGCCCCGACGACCCGGGCCACCCCATCGCCTTCGTCACAGACACCGAGGCCCTGCTCTCCGAGCGCGGTCCCAACCGCCTCATGAGCCAGCCGACGTGGGTCGACTGGGTGCTGTAGGCGACCGGCCGGGCCTGTCGCATTTCGGCGACATGGCGGCGATTCCGTGACGTCAGGCGTGACCGTGGTTTGACAGGTCGGTGATTACCGTTCAGGTTCCCGGAAAATCATTGAACGCTGAATAAATAAACAGCGCGTTCCGGAAACACCGTCGGGAGACATGAGAATGAAGACCTTGGCCAGGACCGCCCTGCTGGCGGGCGCCGCTTGGGGCGCGCTCAGCGCCGCCGCCTATGCGCAGGACGTCGCGCCGCCGGCGAATGAGCCGACCGCGGTCGGCGAAGTCGTCGTCACCGCCCGCCGCCGCGAGGAAGTCCTGCAGGACGTGCCGATCGCGGTCACGGCGCTGGGCGAGGAGCGCCTGGAGAACACCGGCGCGACCGACATCACCGCGCTGCAGCAGCAGACGCCGAACGCCACCGTGCAGATCGCGCGCGGTTCCAACTCGACCCTGATCTCCTTTATCCGCGGCGTCGGTCAGCAGGACCCGCTGTGGGGCTTCGAGCCGGGCGTGGGCCTCTACATCGACGACGTCTATGTGGCGCGCCCGCAAGGCGCCGTGCTCGACATCTTCGACATCAGCCGCATCGAGGTGCTGCGCGGGCCGCAGGGCACCCTGTACGGCCGCAACACCATCGGCGGCGCGATCAAGTACGTCACCGACCGTATCGGCCAGACGCCGGAGTTCGAGGCCCAGGCGACCTTCGGCTCCTACCGCCAGGCGGACCTGGTGGTCTCGGGCGGCGCGCCGATCTCGGACACCTGGTCGGTGGGCGGCGCCTTCGCCCGCTACACCCGCGACGGTTTCGGCCAGAACCTCAACACCGGCGAGGAGCACTACAACCGCGACGTCACCGCCTGGCGCCTGTCGACCGAGTGGACGCCGACCTCGAACCTGTTATTCCGCGCCGCCTTCGACCGCGTGGAGGACAACTCCGCGCCGCGTCACGGCCACCGCGAGGTGAACTCCACCACCGGCGGCTACACGCCTCCGCCCAGCGTCTACGACACCTACGCCGGCATCACCGGCGAACAGCGCGTCGTCACCGAGGGATACTCCCTCACCGGCGAGTGGAACGTGAACGACATGCTCACGCTCAAGTCGATCACCGCCGTCCGCCGCGGCGACACGGCCACCGTGATCGACTTCGACAACACGCCCCTGCCGTCCCTGGACGTCCCGGCCATCTACGCGGACAACCAGTTCACCCAGGAATTCCAGGCGCTGTTCACCGGCGATCGCTGGTCGGGCGTTGCCGGCATCTTCTACCTCGACTCGACGGCGGCCGGCGCCTTCGACACCATCGCGGGCAACCTCGGTGTGGCCATCGCCGCCTCGGGCCAGGTGGACACCGAGTCCTGGTCGGTCTTCGGCGACTTCACCTATGAGGTGACGGATCGTCTCGATGTCTCCATCGGCGGTCGCTACACCTCCGACGACAAGACCGGCACCGTCTTCCGGGCCTTCTACCTGGGCGCCGTCCCGACCCCCGGGCTGGGCGGTCCGGCGCGGCCGATCCTGCAGACGCGGACCAACTATACGGCGTCCGAGACGTTCGAGCGCTTCACCCCGCGCCTCTCGATCTCCTACGACCTGACCGAAGACCTGACCGGCTACTTCTCGTACGCCGAGGGCTTCAAGTCGGGCGGCTGGGACATGCGCGGCGATGCGTTCCTGACGCCGCAGACGGTCAACGGCTATGATCCCGAGACGGTCGACACCTACGAGCTCGGCCTCAAGGGCGACCTGTTTGGCGGCGTCGTGAGCTTCTCGTCGGCGGTGTTCTATTCGGCCTATGAGGACCAGCAGATCACCAGCCAGGCGGTCGCCACGCCGCCGGCCACGGGCGTCGCCTCGATCGTCGACAACATCGGCCAGTCCACCATCTACGGGGCGGAGTTTGAGGCCACCGCCTTCCTGACCGACAACCTGACGGCGCTGTTCTCCTACGGCTACCTGCACGCCGAGTTCGACGAGTTCATCACCTTCATCACGGGCTCGCCGGTGGACATCTCGGACACCCGCGTGTTCCAGAACTCGCCCGAGCACTCGGCCTTCTTCGCCGTGACCTGGAGCGACGAACTTTGGGGCGGCGACATCGCCATCACCCCGTCGGTGTCCTACCGCTCGGACTTCTACATGTTCGAGGCGGCCAACCCCCAGCTCGACCAGGAGGCCTATGCTCTGGTGGACCTCGCGGCGATCTGGAACTCGGGCGACGGCCACTACTCGGTCGGCCTCTTCGGCCGCAACCTGACGGACGAGGAGTACCGCGTGGGTGGGTACAGCTTCCCCGGCGCCACCTTCAACAACTCGATCTCGGCCTTCTACGGCCCGCCGCGGACCTTCTCGGTCCAGCTGACGGCGCGCTACTGATCGCCGGCTGAATCCTGAGCCTTACAGGGCGGCGAACCGGTTTCGCCGCCCTTTTTCTTTGCACCGTAGCCGGCCCGCTCTAGGGTCGGCCCAAGAGAGCTCCTCGGGGGAAAAACATGACCACGGCCACCGCCGAACCCGCTGTCCGGCCCGGGTACCGCTACTACGTCCTGGCGGTCCTGATCCTGGTCTACATGCTGAACTTCCTGGATCGGCAGATCATCGGCATCCTGGCCGCGCCGCTGAAGGAGCATTTCGGCCTGTCGGACAGCCAGTTCGGCCTGCTGGGCGGCATCGCCTTCGCCTCGGTCTATTCGACCCTGGCCATTCCCCTCGCCTGGTTGGCCGACCGGTTCAGCCGGGTGTGGATCATGACCGGCGCCCTGGCCGTCTGGTCCGGATTCACGGCCCTGTGCGGCGTGGCGACCTCCTTCACCCAGCTGTTCCTGTTCCGCATGGGCGTAGGCGTGGGCGAGGCGGGCGGCGTGGCGCCGGCCTATTCCCTCATCGCGGACTACTTCCCGCCGCACCAGCGGGCGCGGGCCCTGGCCGGGTTCGCCTTCGGGATTCCCATGGGTACCGCGGCGGGCACGCTCGTCGGCGGGCTGCTGGCGGCGACCTACGGTTGGCAGACAGCCTTTATCGTCGTCGGCCTGCTCGG
>NZ_JANJTL010000084.1 GCF_024711105.1 Brevundimonas sp.
CGGATGCCGCCCCGGACGGTCCGGCCGCGCCAGATAGGCCGGCAGCGACGGCGGATAGTCGATGGCGTCGCCCGCCGTGAAGCTGACCTGATCGGTGACGATGCCCTCCTCGTCGGTCACGACCGGCTGCGCCTTGGCCGACAGGGCGGCTGCGGCGTAACCCGTGAACATCAGCCCGCCGAGCGTGCGGCGGGTGAGCTTCAGCGTCTTCGGCCCTTCAGGGGTCGGCAGGTGATCCAGCGGCATGGCGTCCTCCTCGAGCGCGGCAACATCGCCGCGCGGACCGAGATACGCAATGATCCTCAGGCCGGCTGCGGCCTCTGCTGCATGGCGCCGGTCATGGGAATGAAGAAGACGCCCACGTCGCGGCGGGAGCGGATGCGGCCGTCGGGGTCCTTCTCGTAGACGTACAGGACCTGGCCGCGGCGGAAGGGCTGGCCGATGGGGATGATCATCCGCCCGCCGGGCTTGAGCTGGGCGAACAGGTCCGGCGGGGCGTACTGGGCCACGCAGGTCAGCATGATGATGTCGAAGCCGCCCTCCACCTCGGGCCAGCCGAAATAGCCGTCGCCGACCCGGCCGTGGACGTTGTCGTAGCCCAGCGGCGCGAAGATCTTGCCCACGGCGCGCCCGATCGGCTCGATGATCTCGATGGTGTAGGCGTCGCGCACGATGCGGCTGAGCAGCGACGACTGGAAGCCCGAGCCGGTGCCGATCTCCAGCGTCACGTCGGTCGGCTTGGGCTGGGCCAACTGGGTCATGTAGGCCTGGCCCAGATAGTCGGACAGCACGCTGCCGTGGCCGATCGCCCAAGGCTTGGGATCGCCCTCATAGGCCTGGAAGGCCAGGGATTGCCGCATCGCGTACTGGTAGTGGAAGAACTCGCGCGGCACGGATTCGAAGGCCTGGACCACCGCCGGGTCGGCCTCGCCGAAGCGGCCGGCGAGGTAGTTGGAGATCACCTGGATTGCGCCGGGCTTGCGGGCCTGGATGGCGGCGAACTGTGCCTCCGTGATCTGGCTGGGGCGCTCGGAGGCCGACATGGCGCGCTGGAAGGCGTCGAAGGTCCAGGGCTCGCGCGGCATGCGCACGGTCTCCGAGACGCCGGACATCTGCGGCGCAGGGGCCTCAGGCGCGGCGGCCGCTCCTTCGGCGGCGGGGCCGGAAGCCCGGCCGCCTTCGGGGTCGAGGCGGCGGCGAACGGTTTCGATCGCGGTTTCGACGTCGCAGCCGCCGAGCGGCAGGGCGACCATGCCGGCGGCGCCGGCGATCAGGTGTCTGCGGGAGAGCGTCATGCGAGGTCCAGCACTGGGGGTGGGGTCGAGGAGGCGCGGCGGCTGACCGCCGCAGGCAGAAGCAGGAAGGCGATCACGTAAAGGCCGGCCCCGGCGTAGAGCAGGCTCGAAAAGCCGATGTCGCGCGACAGCAGGTTGGCCAGCGGCGTCGCCACCACCGAGAAGGCGCCGTTGAGCGCCCACGCCCAGGGCAACAGCCGCCCGTTCCCGACCTGGGTCAGGCCCATGGGGAAGAAGGTCCCGAGCGCCAAGGCCACGGGCGCGGCGGCCCCGACCACGATCAGACCCCTCAGCCAGGCGGCCAGGTGCAGGTTCTCGATCAGCAGGGCGTCGGCGTACCGGTACATCAGCCAGCCCCAGCCCAGCACCACGATCAGCGACAGGCCAGTGGTCAGCTTCGGCCGCGCCTGCGTCCAGCCGGCGATCAGGCTGCCGACGCCGGAGAAGAACAGCATGGACGTCAGGACGAGGGCGAAGGCCGTCGAATAGTCGTTCAGGAAGATCGCCGCCTTGTCGATCAGCAGGATCTCCAGGAACAGGAAGCCGAGGCCCAGAGCCGGGAAATAGAGGCCGGGCCACAGCCGGCGTGGCTCCGGCTCGCCGGTCCGGCGGCGGAACAGCAAGGGCGCCATCAGCACCAGCGCCGCGATCACCACGGCCTGGCCCAGCACCGCCACGTTCACCAGGCCGCCGATCTCCGCCTGGGGCAGCACCTCCAGCCGCTGGATCAGGGTCGGCAGGTTCTCCAGCCTGAGGGAGCTGTAGTAGGCGGGCCGGTCCAGCGTGGCGGCTCGCACGTGGAAGTCGCGCGCCGTGGGGCTCGGGCGGCCGGCCAGGACGTCCGGGATCTCGCGGGCCAGGGCGTCGTCCGGGCCCGTCGAGACGATCTCGCCCGTGGCGAAGTTCACGCGGGGCAGGTCGTTGAAGGGGCGAGCGGCGGGCGTGTGTCGCGGGGCGTAGGCGACGTCGAAGGAGCGCTCGGAGGAGAAAGCCTCAAGCGCCGTGATGTCGGCGGCGGAGAAGGGCGTGGGCGAGACCAGGATCCGGACGTTCCAGGCCGAGCGGTAGACCAGCACATGGGCCGCCGGATCGGCGCCGCGCGCCTCCAGCGCCGCGCGCGCGGTGGCCAGCACCCTCAGGGCGTAGACCGGGAAGTCGCGGATGGAGACCGAGGCCGAGAGAATCCCGTCGGGCCGGAGCGCGCCGAGGTAGGCCTCGAAGGCCTCGACGGTCAGGCCGTTCATGTTGGCCGGCGTGGTGTCGATGAAATCCGACGAGATGTCGATGACGCCATAGCCGCCCTCGGGCGCCGACAGCGCGGCGGCGATGGGGCCGTCGTCGAGGCGGCGGAAGCGCGGCAGGCGGATCGGTGGCGAGTCCTCCAGCCCCTCCAGCAGGGTGCGGTGGAGAAGGGGTTCGGCCTCAACCCCGTCGATGTCGCCGGCGCCCAGCGACTGGGCTTCGGCGGCTCGCCAGCCGCCCGAGACGCCGATCAGCAGGGTCCGGGCGCCGGGCCTGAGCAGATAGGGCGCGGCGCTGAGGGCGGCGGGCGCATAGGCGGCGTCCAGTCCCTCGGCGGTCGGCAGAGCGGCGATGCGCGCGCCGTCGCGATAGAGGCCGAGTGTGGACGGCGGGCCGGGCACGCCCAGCATCTGGGCGTTGTTCGACAGGTCGGCGTCGACCCGCTCGGTGAAGTCGTCGAGCAGGACGTAATACCCCTGCGGCGAGCGCACCTGGCCCACGACGCGGGAGCCCGGCGTGTTCATCGGGGCGTAGATGGCCTTGTACTCGCTGAAGGCCGGGGCCTGGCCGGTGAACAGGGCGTATTCGCCACCGGCCAGCGCCAGGGTCGCCAGTCCCACGCCCAGCCCCTTCAGTCGGCCCCGCTCGAAGAACGCTGCCAGCGCGATGGGGATGAGCAGCGCAGGCGCCAGCACGAAGGGGTGAAGGACGAACATCAGCCCCAGCGCCACGCCCGCTCCGGCCGCCGCGCCGATCAGGTCATAGCCGTAGACCCGCCCGACCTCCCGGTGGTTCTGCAGAAAGATCAGCGAGATGTAGGTTCCCGCCAGGAAGAAAAAGGGCAGGAGCGCGCCGTAGTAGAGCGCGATGTTCCGCACCTCCGCCTGCCACGTGGCCGGGTTCTGCAGGCGGAGCGGATTGAACGGGTTGCTGGTGATCTCCACGAAGCCCAGGGCGGCCGCCAGGATCATGGCTGCGGGAAGGATCGCCCTGAGCGGGCCGCCGAACCGCACCACCGTGTCGCGGAACAGGGCCACGACCACGCCCGACAGGGCGAAGCCCGCCATGACGATGGAGATGATCCAGTAGCCGTAGTCGGACCAGGCCGCGACGGCGAAGTAACGCGTCAGGGCGTTCTCGATCCCAACCACGCCGAGCGAGATGAGGAACAGCGGCATGAGGGCGCGTTGCGCCCTCCCGCTTACGCCGGTGTCACTGATCGCCCCCATCGCCGGCAATCTGTGCCGTGACTGTGACGGTTGTCGCCCTCTTTCGCCTCAGAGGGGCGCGAGAAGGTTAACGACGTGGCGGCGAAGCCTCAGCGGCCCTCCAGCTCGTCGGCGATGCGATCCATGCCGTAGACGTCACGCAGCGCGGCGGTGATGGCCTGGGCGGTGACGATGACGCTGCGGTTGACGTTGGGATCGTAGCCGAAGGCGTTTCGCTGACCCAGGAAGGTGGAGTCGAAGTTCGCCCCGATCACCTCGCCGTCGGCGTTGATGGCGGGCGAGCCGGAGTTGCCGCCGATGGTGTCGGTCGAGACGGCCATGTTGAACCGGGTGTCCATGTCCAGCTCGTCGCGGGCCGCGCGCCACCGCGGGGCCACCTCGAACGGATGGGCGCCGGTGGCCCGCTCGAACAGGCCGCCGAAGGTGGTGAAGGGCTCGACGGTGCGGCCGTCGTAGGTCCAGCCTTCGACACGGCCGAAGGTCAGGCGCGGGGTGCGGGTCGCGTCAGGATAGAGGGTGTCGCCATAGACCGCGAAGCGGGCCTCGGCCAGGCGTTCGGCGGCGCGGTCGGTTGGGCCCTCGACCCGCTCCTCCCACTCGGCCCGGGCCTCGCGGCCCAGGGTCTCGGTGGCCAGCACGAAGCGGATCAGCGGATCGTCCGAAGCCTCGACCGCGGCCAGGCCGCCGTCCCACAGCGCCTCGCGAACGGCCGGATCGGCCAGGCTGGTTCCGGCGATCAGCCGTTCGGCCAGGCCCTCGGGGCTTTCGTCGCCCAGCAGGGGGCGGATACGCGGGTCGTCGACGGTCAGGATCTCGCGGGTCTTGGACAGCCACCATTCGAGCTGGATTTCGTTCAGCTCCGGATAGGTGGGATTGGCCGCCACCGTCTGGGCGCGCAGCAGGCCCAGCCGGCTGTCGGAATATTCGGGCAGCCGTTCGGCGGCGGGGCGTTCCCGCTCACGCGCCGCGCGCACCAGGGTCCGCGCCCAGGAATAGAGCTGCGAGCCGCCGCCGGCCCGGCCCTCGAGGAAGAAGTAGGCCGGATAGAGCTCGGCGTAGTCGTCCTGCAGGGCGGCGATCTCGCCCCACGGGTCGCCGATGCGCTCGGCCAGGGCCGGATCGGCGGCGACGCGGTCGCGCAGGTCCTGCTCGGCCGCGGCGCGCCCGGCCATGAACTCCATATCGATCAGGGCCCGGGCCTGTCCGCGCCCGCGCTTGTAGCTGTTTTCCACGCCCGACAGGGTCGAGCCGGCGATGAAGGCCTGCTCCTCGCCCTCCGCGGCGTAGCGGATCAGCCGCCCGCGCAGTTCCGAACGGGTCAGCTGATCCAGCGGCAGGACGACATCGCGGACCGTCTCAAGCTGCTCCATGGTCAGCAGGCGCTGGGTGGCGCCCGGGCTGCCGGAGACGACCACCAGTTCCCCGGCCTGCGGCGGTCCGGCGTCCCAGCCGAGGTGGGTCGGCGTCTGCATCGGCCGGCCGTCGGCGTAGAGGCGCAGGAAGGCGGCGTCGAGCGAGAAGCGCGGGAAGTTGAAGTTGTCCAGGTCGCCGCCGAAGCTGCCGGCGGCCTCCTCCGGCGCGAAGGCCAGGCGGACGTCCTCGTACTTCTCATAGGTGTAGAGCTTGAACTGGCCGCCGCGGTACAGGCTCACGACCTGGCAGCGCAGCTCGGTGCGGCCCGCGCAGGCCTCGGTCTCGATGGCGGCCATCATGGCGTCCCGCGCCTGGGTGAAGGCCCGGCCTTCCAGCCCCTCGCCGGCGGCGCGAACCCGTTCGGTGACGTCCTCGATGCTGATCAGCACCTCCGCCTGCATCCCCTGGCAGCGCAGTTCCTCGTCCCGCGAGGCCGGCAGGAAGCCGGTCTGGGCGTACTGGTTGTCGGCCGTCGACAGGTTCTGGACGCAGCTTTCGACGCAGTGGTTGTTGGTCAGGACCAGCCCCTCGTTGGACACGATCGAGGC
Source organism: Brevundimonas sp. (assembly GCF_024711105.1). Classification (GTDB taxonomy): domain Bacteria; phylum Pseudomonadota; class Alphaproteobacteria; order Caulobacterales; family Caulobacteraceae; genus Brevundimonas. The sequence continues at coordinate 5,728 of NZ_JANJTL010000084.1, forward strand.
CGAACAGCCGGTCGACAGCCGGATCGACGCCGCCCGGACGCGGTCCAGCCAGGCCTGGTCGATGTTCGCGCCATAGGTCTGGTTCACGCGCGCGATCGGGAAGTTGTCGTAGGTCCACATCCCCTCCTCGGCGGCGGCCGGCGAAGCGGCGAAGGCGAGGACGAGGGCGGACGCGGCGATCGACTTCAGGCGCATGGGGAACTCCGACTTGTAGGGTCGGAGAAAGTCGTAACGGGCTAGGGGGCGGGGGTCGAGTCCGCGGGCAGCGCCAGCGACGCACGGAAGAAATAGCCCTCGCCGTCGCTGATGTCGTCGACGCGCCAGCCACGGTCCTCCAGCACGAGGATGACCACGCGCTGGGTGACCGGAGGCGCGTTCTCACCGATGAGGAGCTGGACGAATTCTTCCTCGGTCACGTCTTCGGGCTTGAAGGCGAAGGCGACCCCGCTGGTCACCCGCGTCGGCGACTCTTCGCGCGTGATCTGGAGGATGAGAAACAGGCCTTCAGGATCCTGGCAGTCGCAGAAGGGATCCGCGTCGAGGCCGGGCGCCAATCCATCGCCAGGCCAGCGGGCCCGCGCCGCCTCGATGGCGGCGATGGCGTCGCGACTGAACACCGCCTCCATGTCGCGACCGAAGGGGTCCAGCGCCGCGTGCGTCTCCGCCGAATAGATCCAGCTGACCAGGCACCCCGCCGCATCCCACGGCTCGACCACACCCTCTTCTTCGTACCTATGGAGGCATTCCTCCTGGGTGTAGACGTCCTGGCCGGACAGCGTGGCGGCGAAAAGCAGTTCCAGCAGCATCGACGCCCTCCCTTCGGCGCGGCGACATTACAGCGTTCGGCAGGGCCGGCATCTGACCGTTGCTGACTGTGCAGGCCGCGCGGCCTCTGCTAGAGCCTCAGGTCATGACCGTTCGCGCCGTTCGCCCGATTTCGATTAGCCGCCCGGCGTAAGCCGCGGGGCCGCCCGCCGCTCGCGCCGGGGTCGAAAATCAGCTGCGAACGATCACAGACGACGAGAACGAGTCCCTCATGGCCGACGACGCCACTGCTTCCACTGCCCGCGACTATCGCGACACGGTCTTCCTGCCGGAGACGCCCTTTCCGATGCGCGGCGGCCTGCCCCAGAAGGAGCCGCTGATCCTCGAGCAGTGGGGCGACCTCTATGGCAAGCTGCGCGCCCAGCGTCAGGCGGAGGGCGCGCCGCTCTATGTGCTGCACGACGGCCCGCCCTATGCGAACGGCGACATCCACATCGGCCATGCGCTCAACAAGACGCTGAAGGACTTCGTGGTCCGCAGCCGGTTCCTGCTCGGCTACGACGTCGACTATGTGCCGGGCTGGGACTGCCACGGCCTGCCGATCGAGTGGAAGATCGAGGAGAAGTTCCGCAGCCAGGGCAAGCGCAAGGACGAGGTCTCCAAGTCGGCTTTCCGCGCCGCCTGCCGCGACTACGCCGCCGGCTGGATCGACGTGCAGAAGGAGCAGTTCAAGCGCCTGGGCGTCACCGGCGACTGGGCCAACCGCTACGCCACCATGGACTTCGCCACCGAGGCGGCCATCGTGCGGGAGTTCTACAAGTTCAAGAATTCCGGCCAGCTCTATCGCGGCTCCAAGCCTGTGATGTGGTCGCCTGTGGAGCGCACGGCCCTGGCCGAGGCGGAGATCGAGTACCACGACCACGTCTCGCCGACGGTGTGGGTGAAGTTCCCGGTCACCGGCATGACCGACGACCATCCGGACGACCTGCTGTCCTTCCAGTCGGCCACGCCCGCGATCGTCATCTGGACGACCACGCCCTGGACGATCCCGGCCAACCGGGCGATCTCCTACGGCCCCGACATCGCCTATGGCCTCTACGAGGTCACGGCCATGGAGGAGGGGCTGGAGTTCGAACCCTGGGCCAGGCCGGGCGACCGGCTGATCTTGGCCGACAAGCTGGCCGAAGAGGTCTTCAAGGCGGCCAAGATCGCCCACGCCGTGCGGGTCTATGACATCGATCCGGCGGGGCTGGAGTGCGCGCACCCGCTGGCCGAGCTGGACGCGGGCTATCGTTTCAACGTGCCCCTGCTGGACGGCGAGCACGTCACCGACGACGCGGGCACGGGCTTCGTCCACACCGCACCCGGCCATGGCGCGGACGACTTCGAGGTGTGGAAGGCGCACGGTCATCACGAGGTGCCGGACACGGTCGATCCGGACGGCGCCTACTATGAGCATGTGCCCCTGTTCGCCGGCCTCAAGGTGCTGGAGACCGAGGGCAAGAAGACCGGCAGGTTCGGCCCGGCCAATCCGGCCGTGATCGAAAAGCTGATCGAGGCCGGGACGTTGCTGGCGCGCGGGCGGCTGGAGCACTCCTATCCGCACTCCTGGCGGTCCAAGGCGCCGGTGATCTTCCGCAACACGCCGCAGTGGTTCATCCGCATGGACCGGCCGCTGGCCGACGACGGGACGCTGCGCGAGAAGGCCCTGGCCGCCATCGACGCCACCGCCTTCCACCCGGCCGGCGGACGCAACCGCATCCGCTCCATGGTCGAGACCCGGCCCGACTGGCTGGTCAGCCGCCAGCGCGCCTGGGGTACGCCGCTGGCCATGTACGTCGACAAGCACACCGGCCAGCCGCTGCACGACGACGCGGTCGACGCCCGGATTCTGGAGGCCATCGAGAAGGGCGGCGCCGACGCCTGGTTCGACACGCCGGACGAGGAGTTCCTCGGCGTCCACGACCCGGCCAAGTACGAGAAGGTGGAGGACATCCTCGACGTCTGGTTCGACTCGGGCTGCACCCACGCCTTCACGCTGGAGGGCCGCGAGAACACCCGCTGGCCTGCCGACCTCTATCTCGAGGGCTCGGATCAGCACCGCGGCTGGTTCCAGTCGAACCTGCTGGAAGGCTGCGGCACCCGCGGCCGGGCGCCCTACGATGCGGTCCTGACCCACGGCTTCACGCTCGACGAGAACGGCGAGAAGATGTCGAAGTCCAAGGGCAACACCACCGACCCGGCGACGGTGATCAAGGAGTCGGGCGCCGACATCCTGCGCCTGTGGGTCGCTCTGGTGGACTACGCCGAGGACCAGCGGATCGGGAAACAGATCCTGCAGACCACGGTCGACGCCTACCGCAAGCTCAGGAACACGGTGCGCTATCTGCTCGGCGCCCTGGCCGGCTTCGAGGAAGCGGAGCGGCTCGACTACGGCCAGATGCCGCCGCTTGAGAAGTTCATCCTGCACCGGCTGTGGGAGCTCGACCGCGACGTGCGCGCGGCCTACCGCGACTACCGCTTCCAGGACGTGGTGCGGCCGGTGCTGGAGTTCTGCTCCGGCGACCTGTCGGCGCTCTATTTCGACGTCCGCAAGGACAGCCTCTACTGCGACCGGCCCGACAGCCTTCGCCGCCGCGCCTGCCGCACGGTGATGGACGCGGTGTTCGAGCGGCTGACCGCCTGGCTCTCTCCGCTTGTCCCCTTCACCATGGAAGAGGCCTGGACGACGCGCTTCCCCGACGCCGGAACCAACTGCGCGCGGGTCATCCCCGACACGCCGGCGGAATGGGAGAACGCGGAGGAAGCCACGCGCTGGACCCAGGTCCAGTCCGTGCTCGAGGTCGTCAACGAGGCGCTGGAATCGGCCCGCCGCGACAAGCTCATCGGCGGCGCCCTCGACGCCTGGCCGACAGTGACCGGTCCGGCCGACGCCTTCGCCTGTTTCGAGGGGCTGGACGCCGCCGAGGTGTTCCGCACATCCGGCGCGCAGCTGAAGGCGGGCGGCGACGCCGTCACCGTCGAAGTCCGCACAGCCGACCACCCCAAGTGCGCCCGCTCCTGGCGGCGCGTGCCGGACGTGGGCTCCGACCCGGACTATCCCGACCTGTCGGCCCGCGACGCGGATGCAGTCAGGTGGCTGGACGCGCGCGCGGCCTGACGCCTACTCCGGGGCGTGGCAGAC
>NZ_JANJTL010000086.1 GCF_024711105.1 Brevundimonas sp.
TCGCCGGGGTCGCCGTCCTGGCGGTCGCGGCCGCGACCTGGGCCACGGTGGCCCCGCGCGCGGCCGGGTCAGCCTCCGCCTCGGCCCTGCCGTCCCGGCCCTGGTCCGCCCAGGCCGTGGCCGAGGCGCGGGCGGGCGGGCCGGTGCTGGTCAACTTCACCGCCGACTGGTGCCTGTCCTGCAAGGTCAACGAGGCCCAGGCCCTGTCGTCGCGCCGCGTCGCCCAGGCGCTGGAGCGCACCGGCGCGACCTATCTGGTGGCCGACTGGACCCTGCGCGACGCCGAGATCGCGCGCGAACTGGCCCGGCATGGGCGCTCGGGCGTGCCGCTCTACCTGGTCTATCCGCGCGAGGGCGAGCCGCAGGTCCTGCCCCAGTTGCTGAGTGAGGGCGCGGTCATCGCGGCGGTGGAGCGCGCGTCGGAGGCTACTGCGCCGGCTGAGGAGGCGGCGGCGTCGTGACCACCTCGACGTTGTCGCGTAGCAGGTAGGACAGCTCCGCCAGCGCATCGGCCCGTGCATTGGTCGTCTCGGCCGCGGCCAGGGCGTCGACCCGTTCGCTCAGATCCTCCGAAAGTCCACGCAGGATGCAGCGCAGGTCGCCATCAGTGTTCCGCTCGCGCAGGTCGACGTGGCCGGCCATGTCCCGTTCGGCCAAAATCGCGGCTTCGCTCCGGAAGGCGGCGAAGTCCGCCCGGCCCGCGAAAGCCGCGTCCTCTGCCGCGCCCGATGCGATCCAGGCGTCGACCACGCCCTTCAGCGCCTGCGAGCGCGAGACGATGTCGGCGTAGAGCGGCTCCTGCGCCAGGGTGTGAGGCGGCGGGGCGGGGGGCTGGACGGCGACCGAGGGGTCGGTCACGAGCAGGGCGGCGGCGAGGGCGAGTCCGCAGGACATGGGCGGCTCCTTGGGCTAATCCGGTCGTCCAGCGGTACGCCGCTTTGGTGAACGAGACCTTGATTCCATGACGACCGACCCGGCCCGCCAGCGTTTCCACGATCTCGCCCGCCGCGACGCCGAAGGGTCGATCCTCGCACGCTTCCCGGCCGAGCCCGATCGGCTGGACCGGCTGAGCCTGGAGGCCGCGGGTCTGTTCCTGGACCTGTCCAAGCAGAGCTGGAGCCGGGAGGGGCTGGACGCGGGCCTCGATCTGGCGCGCGCGCTGGATGTCGAAGCCGCCCGGGATCGCATGTTCTCCGGTGAGGCCATCAATAGCTCCGAAGGCCGGGCGGTCCTGCACGCGGCTCTGCGCGCCGATGAGAGCGCCGGTTTCCAGGCGCTCGGCCAGCCGGTCTCCGGCGAGGTCGACGCCACGCGCGCGGCGATGCGCGCCTTCGCGGAACGCCTGCGCGCTGACGGCCGGATCGACTCCATCGTCCACATCGGCATCGGCGGCTCGGACCTCGGTCCGCGCATGGTCTGGGCGGCGCTGAAGCCGCTCGACCCGGTCATCGACGTGCGCTTCGCCTCCAACATCGACGGCTCGGACCTCACCGAAGCCCTCCATGGCCTCGACCCGCGCCGGACGCTGGTCATCGTCGTCTCAAAGACCTTCACGACCCTGGAGACCCTGGCCAATGCGCGCGTCGCCAAGGCGTGGCTGCAGGCCGGCCTAGGCGAGGATGTCTCGGCGCACCTCGTGGGCGTGTCGGCGGCGCCGGAGCGGGCGCGGGCGTTCGGCTGCGGAGAGGTCTTCGGCTTCGCCGACTGGGTCGGCGGACGCTTCTCCCTGTGGTCGGCTGTGGGGCTCAGCGTCGCCTGCGGCCTGGGTTGGGAGGCGTTCGAGGGGCTGCTCGCCGGCGCGCGCGCCATGGACGGCCATTTCCGCGTGGCCCCACTTGATGCCAACGCGCCGGTGCTGATGGCGCTGGCCCAGGCCTTCAACGTCGCGGCCGGACGCGATGCGCGCACGGTGTCTCCCTACGCCCATCGGCTGCGGCTCCTGCCGTCCTTCCTGCAGCAGCTCGAGATGGAGTCGAACGGCAAGCGCGTCGGTCCCGACGGCCGCCCGGTCGCCGGCGACACCTGTCCGGTGGTCTTCGGCGAGCCCGGCACCAACGGCCAGCACGCCTTCTTCCAGCTGCTGCACCAGGGCACGGCGGTCATCCCCGCCGAGTTCATCGTCGTCGCCGAGAATCCGGAGGGCGGCGAGACCCAGGCCGCCCTGAACGCCAATGCCCTCGCCCAGGCCGAGGCCCTGATGAAGGGCAAGTCCGAGGCCGAGGTCCGCGCCGAGCTGGCGGCCCAGGGGCTGTCCGAGGATGAGATCGCCGTCCTCGCCCCGCAGAAGACCTTCCCCGGAAACCGGCCCTCAACCACGATCTTGATGGAGCGGCTCGCGCCCGAGACCCTTGGAGCCCTGATCGCGCTATACGAGCACAAGACCTTCGTCGAAGGCGTCCTGTGGGGCTTGAACAGCTTCGACCAGTGGGGCGTGGAGCTCGGCAAGGTGCTGGCCAGGACCATCCAGGCCGAGCTGGAAGGCGGAGCGCCGCAGCCGCACGATCCTTCGACCGCCGCGCTCATGGCGCGCGTCAGGCGCGGTCAGTAGCGGCGGCGCATTCCACCGACTAAGGTTCGCGAAGGCAGTGGAGGCGCACTTGGCTGCGATGCGGAGCATGCTGGCGGTCCTGGCGGGTATGTCCCTCGCCACGGCCGCCGTGGCCGCGCCCGGTCAGTCCGAGTTCCCGCGAAGCATGGCGCCCGCCTTGCCATCCGTTTCGCCGCTCGACCAGGCGGAGCGTCTGGTGATCGAGGGCCGGGCGGTCGAGGCCGAGCCGATCCTGGTCGACCAGCTGTTCGCCGCGCCTAATGGAACCGACGATGCGGTCCGGGCGCGTCTTCTGCTGGCGCAGGCCCGCATCGCGCTGGGCCGCGCCGCCGAGGCCGAAGCGCCGGCAAGCGAGGCCCTGGCGGCGACCGACGCCGCCCATCCCTGGCGAGGCTGGGCCCTGGGGGTCAATGTGGACGTCCTCACCGCGCTCGATCGGCCCGTCGAGGCGCTCGTCCTGATGGAGGAGGACCTCGCGCTGTCGCGCCGGCTCGGGCTGGACGCGGAAATCCGGGCCTTGGCGCGCATGGGCGCGGCCCAGCTGCAGGCCGGCCGCTATCGCGAGGCTTCCGAACGACTGTCGGACGCGATCCGGGCCATGGAGTCGAGCCGGCTGCCGGACGCGCCGTTGAGATTGGCGGCGCTCAGCCAGCTCGGGCGCTCGCTGGACCTGCAGGGCCGCCACGGCGAAGCGCGCCCGCATCTGGAAGCCGCCTACGACCTGGCCGTCGCCACGGACGGCGCCGACAGCCTGGCGGCGGCGCAGGCGTTGAACGACCTGGGCACCCACTTCAACGACACCGGCGACTATGCGCTGGCCGACGAGAGTCTGCGCCGCGCGCTCGCCCTCTATGAACTGCTCACGGGACCCGGCTCGCAACAGACCGGTGCGGCGCTGACCAACCTCGGCAACGTCCACATGAACGCCGGACGATGGGCGGCGGCCGAGCCCTATCACCGGCGCGCCCTGGCCATCAGCCGGGATCGCGGCACGGACGTGGACGAGGCGATCGACCTGACCAATCTCGGCTGGGTGCTGCACAAACAGGGTCACGAGGCGGAAGCCGAGACCCTTCTGGCGCGCTCCGTCGCCCTGTTCGAGGGCTCGTTCGGCCCGGATCATCCCTATACGGCGACGGCGCGGACCAATCTGGCCGGAGCGCTGCGCGTCCAGGGCCGCTGCCGCGAGGCCGCGCCCATGTTCCGGGAGGTCGCCCGGGTCTATGCGGCCACGCTCGAGGACGACAATCCGGTCTGGCCCTTCACCCTGAACGGGCTGGCCGCCTGCCTGGCGGAGACCGGTGGAGATCCCGCGGAGATCGAGAGCCTCTTCACCCGAGCGCTGGCCGTGTCATGGTCCGTGCTGTCGCCCGGACATCCCTATGGCCTGGAGCCCGCCAATGACTATGCCGCCTGGCTGATCTCGCAAGGGCGTGCGCAGGAAGCCAGCGAGTTGCTCGACCGCGCGGGCAGCGCCCTGCTGGAACGCACCGTGGCCCGCGCGGGCAGCGACCGCACCGCCCAGGGCGAACTGAGTCAGTTCCGGACCCTCTTCCAGCTGCGCGTCGACGCGGGCGGGGGCCGCGCCCCCCCCCCCCCCCGGACGGGACCGCCCCCGCCGGGGGGGGGGCCCCGAACC
>NZ_JANJTL010000094.1 GCF_024711105.1 Brevundimonas sp.
GCGCCCTGGACCAGGACGTAGCGGGCGCCCGAAGCGCTGTCGCGGGCGAAGCCGACAGCGCGACCGAGGGTGTCGCCACGGCTTGAGGTGACATTGGCTCCGAGGCTGGCGGAGAAGTCCGCCTGGGCGCCGTTGCGATCGACCGAGCCCGAGCCGTCGGCGTCGGCTGTCAGCGCAACACGCGCGTCGCGTCCGCCACGAGCAAGGTCACGCGCACCGCTGACCCGGTCGCGGGCGAAGTCTCCGGCGCCCCGCAGGGTGTCGCGCACGCCGAGGCCTCCGGGCGCGCCCGTGACGCTGCCGCCGACGCTGCCGCCCACGTTTCCGCCCAGGCCGCCGCCGAGCACCTGCGCCTGGGCTCCGCCGGCGAGGGCGAGGCTGGCGGCCGCGGCCGCGATCATCAAGGTGGTCTTCATCGCTGAACTCCTTTGCTGCGGGCGATCCATCGCCCTCGCAGGTTCCAACGACCGAGACGGCGGCTTTCATCCGAAGCCGGCGAGTTCAGTTGGTGAGGCGTCCCCGGGCCTGGACCGCTCGCGGCTCCACGCGAAGGTCCGCGCCGACGATGCCCGCGCCGTAGACGGGGTCGGGCCCGCGCTCGCCGGCGTCGACCGCCGAACGCATGGCGACGGAGAGACCGGTCCGCCCGCCGCCGTTGCGGGCGATGAAGGCGGCGACGACGGGCGCCGCGAAGGAGGCGCCGCGGACGGAGGTGTATCCGCCCCCAGGACTGGCCGCCGCCATGTCCGAGCCGGGCGCGGCGAAGTCGACCTGCGGGCCGCGCGCCGCCTCCGGCAGGATACGCCCGGACGCCGACACGGCCGACACGCCGACGACGCCGTCATAGGAGGCCGGATAGAGCGGCGGGGCGGCCGGGCCATCGTTGCCCGCGGCCGCGACCACCGTCACACCGCGGCCCTGGGCGCGCTCGACAGCTCTCTCGACGACGGCGTTGTGCGGTCCGACCAGACTGACGTTCACCACCGTGACGCCCTCGCCCGCCAGCCAGTCGAGGGCCTGGGCGAAGGCGGCCGAGCCGCCCCCGTCCCGGCGACCTCCATAGATGTCCGCTGCCAGCAGGCCCGCCCCAGGCCAGACGCCGGCGAAGCGACCGTCGTTTCCGACCATGATCGATGCGACCGCGGTTCCGTGGGCGCCCGCCCGCGCATCGCCGCTGAAACCGCGTTGGCGAAGGCGCACGCCAGCCAGCGAAGGGTGGCCGGCGTCCACGCCCGTGTCGATCAACCCGAGGCGCGCGGCGCCGTCCGACTGAAGGCTGACGGTCGCAGCGGCTCCGAACGCCTCGCCCGTCGCGCCCGAGGGGGCGTAGACGTGATTGTACTCGACGGTCATCGACGGATCGCGGCTCTGAAGCTGCTCGATCGCGCGCGCCAGCCGCGTTCGCCGGGGCGGCGCGAGAACGGTCGTGGTCAGGCCGAGCGTCTCGAGCCGCTCCTCGCGAAGGATGACGTAGCCATTCTCGGCGGCCCAGTCGCGAACCTCGGGGGACATGTCCATGACCAGAATCTCGGACCGCACGACCGGCCACCCCTGAGGGTCAGCTTCCAGCGCGCCGCGTGACCTGCGGACCAGATCCTGGAAGCGCGAAGGAACATCGGTGACCTGGTTGAGAAGGCGACCGTCCAGTGGCCGGGTGATGTCGGGCAGCGGGGTCGAAGGCGCCCCCGGCAGACCGGGCAGGGTCGGCAGGCCCGGACCAACGCCGCCGATCTGGGCCTGGGCGGCCCCGGCCGCCGCCATGGCGAGAACCGCCAGGATGAGGCTCAGTCGTTGTCGGCTGTCGAAACGCATACTCTGCTCCTGCGCGGGGCCCCGGCATTGTGCCGGTTGCCTCGAGGCGTGCAATGGATGAAACGACCGGCGTCCGTCGTTCCATCCTCATGAACAGGAAACGCGCTTGGACGATTTTCAGACGGGTCTTGTGGCGCTGTTGCCGCGCCTGCGCCGGTTTGCTCGATTTCTCCGGCCCGCGGATGCGGATGCGCAGGATCTGGTCCAGCAGACGGTGGAGCGAGCGCTCGCGCGCCGCGAAACCTTCCGCCCCGGCACCCGTCTCGACCGGTGGGCCTTCACGCTCATGAAACGGATCGCCATAGATCAGGGCCGCGCGAACCAGAGGTGGTCCGCCGTGGTTTCCCCCGAGGATGAGTCCACGGCCCATCGGCCGGATCCGGCGCAGGCCGACGAGGACCTGAAGGCCGACGCGCGGGCGGCCCGCGACGCCATCCTCGACCTGCCGCCCGATCAGAGGGAAGCGGTGGCTCTGGTGCTCATCGAGGGGTTGTCCTACGCGGAGGCGGCCGAGGTGCTGGGCGTTCCCGCCGGCACCCTCACCAGTCGCCTGGTGCGGGGCCGACAGGCCATCGTCGAGCAGCTGACGGCGCAAGGGGTGGGCGCATGACCCGGTTCGACGACGAAACTCTCCACCGCCGCGTCGACGGCGAGCTTCCCCCGGCCCAGGCGCAGGCGATCGACGCCGCCACCGCGACCGACGCTGACCTTGCGGCGCGGCTGGAGGCGCTGCGCGCTGCGCGTCTGACGGCGGCCACGGCGTTCCCGGCCCGGCCCGACCCTCGCGACGAAGCCTTGGCGGCGATGATCGCGGCGGCCCCCAGCGTGGCGAGACAGCGCGCGTCCGGGCGAACCTTCGACTGGAGCCTCGCGTCGATGAGGGGCCTTCTTACGCCAAGGCGGGTGCTGCCGCCGCTTGTCGTCGGGGGCGCGGCCTTCGCCGCCGGCCTGCTGGCGGCGCCCCTCCTGGTCCGATCGCCCGCCCTGGTTTCGCAGTCGGGAGAAGTGTCAGACCCGCAGCTCGTCCGCGTGCTCGACAATCGCCTGGCTTCGGAGGGTCCTGATTCGGAGGGCCGTTCCATCGGGCTCACCTACCGGGACACCGACGGACGCTGGTGCCGGACCTTCGCCGCGGCGCAGGATGGGATCGGCGGCGTCGCCTGCCGCGAGGACAGCGGCTGGACCCTTAGGGCGCTCGGACCGCTCGCCGTGCAGAGCGGGGACCTGAGAACGGCGTCCTCGGCGCTTCCCGACGAGGTGCTCGCCGTGGTCGATCTGAGCCTCGCCGGCGATCCGCTGGACGCCCGCGACGAGGCGGCGACGAGGGATCGCGGCTGGCGCGAGCCTTAACTTGGGCGACTGGAGTGCGCCTGGGGTCGAAATGGGACATCCCCACCAGTCGTAAGGGACGGAACTTCGCGCGGTGATCCATCGCGCGCTGCAACTCCGATGAGTTGGGTCCTCGCGTGTCGCGTCGCCGCGGTGACGCTACTCCGCCGGCTCCGCTTCCGTCTCCGCCACCTGCACGGGCGGGCGGGACAGGCGCGAGAGGTCGCCGCCGGCGCGCAGCACGTCCAGCGCGCGGGCGAGCTGGTAGTCGCCATCCTCGGGGTAGTCCTCGGGCGGCTGTTCGGCCGGGGTGTGGGGGCCGCGGCGTTCGGCGCCGATGGAAGCGTCGAGCGCGTTCGAGAAGGCGGCCTCGGAATAGATGAAGGTCGGGCGCGCCACGAGCTCGGCCTCGCGGCGGCTGCGGGCCACCTCCAGGTCGGGCTCGATGCCGATCTTCTGAATCGAGGCGCCGGACGGGGTGTAGTAGCGCGCGGTGGTGATCGAGAGCGCCCCGTCCTGGCCGTTGCGCAGCGGCATGACGGTCTGGACCGAGCCCTTGCCGAAGCTGGTCAGGCCCACGATGGTCGCGCGCTCGTGGTCGTTCAACGCGCCGGCGACGATCTCGGACGCCGAGGCCGAGCCGTAGTTGATCAGGACCACCAGCGGCAGGCCCTCGAGGATGTCGCCGGCGGTGGCGTTGTAGCGGGCGACGTCCTGGGGACGGCGGCCGCGCTGGCTGACGATCTCGCCGCGCTCCAGGAAGGCGTCGGAGACGGCGATGGCGGCGCCGAGCAGGCCGCCGCCGTTGTTGCGCAGGTCCAGCACCACGCCGCGCATGGCCGGGTTCTCGGCGCGGAGGGAATTCACCGCCTCGACCAGCTCGCGGCCGGTGTTCTCGTTGAAGGTGGCGATGCGGATGTAGCCGAACTCGCCCTCCATGTTGGAACGGACCGAGGGGACGCGGATGATCTCGCGGGTGATGACGATGTCGCGCGGCTCCTCGCCCTCGCGCAGGAAGGTGACGGTCACGGTCTGGCCTGCCTCGCCCCGGAGGCGTTCGGAGACCTGGGCGACGGTCAGGCCCGTGGCGGACTCGCCGTTGATGGCGGTGATGATGTCGCCCGGATGAACCCCGGCGCGGGCAGCTGGGCCGCCGTCCATAGGGCTGATGACGCGCACCAGGCCATTCTCGGAGGTGATCTCCAGCCCCACGCCGGAATAGGCGCCGGTCGAGCGCTCGTTCAGGCGCTGGAAGTCTTCGGCGTTGAGGTAGTTGGAGTGCGGGTCCAGCGCGTTGAGCATGCCGTCGAGCGCGGCCTCGATCAGCATCTTGGGCTCGGTCTCGACGACGTAGGCGCGCTCGACGACGGTGAGCACGTCGCCGAACAGTTCGAGCATCCGGTAGGTCTCGGCGGCGCGGGCGCCCAGCGGCGTCTGGCTGACGGCGACGGCGCTGACGCCGACGAGGGCCAGGGCGGAAGCGCCGATCAGGGCCAGTTTACGCATGCGAACCATCTGAGGGACCAAGGCTGGCCGGCGGCCGGGGCCGACGGCTGGGGAGGAAGAAGAGACTGAACGACGCGCCCGCGACAAAATCGTGGCGCATCAAATCAGGCCCCGGCCCGCGCGTCGAGCCAGGGCGCGGGATCGACCGGCCGGTCGTCGCGGCGAAGCTCCAGATAGAGCTCCGCGCCGTCCTGGTCGGGAAGGCGGCCGAGCGGCTCGCCCTCTTCCACGCGTGAGCCGATCAGGGCGGAGGCGCGGCCCATGCCGGCCAGCACCAGACGCCAGCCTGGGCCCAGCCTGAGGACCACGACTTCGTTCCAGCCCTCGAGCGGACCGGCGTATTCCACGACGCCCTCGGCCGGGGCGCGGACCAGGCCCTGGGGGGCGCCCGCGAAGGTCAGGCCGCGCTCGCCGCCGCCGAACTCGGAGACCAGCGGGCCCTGGATGGGGCGCATCAGGCGCGAGCGGCCGCCGGGCAGGGGCGTGGCGAGCGCCCGCTCGCGCGCTTCCGGCGAGAGTTCGCGCAGGAGACCGCCGAGGTCGCGCACACGCGCGGCGGCGGCGCGGGCCTGGGCCTCGGCCGTGGCGGCGTCGGCGAGGAGCAGGGTCTCGAGCGCGCGCTTCTCGGCGATCAGTCGCTCGATGTCGGCGCGGCGGTCGGCCAGCGAACTCTCGGCGGTGATCAGGGCGCCGGCGGCCAGCACCGCCTCGCGGCGCAGGCGGTTGAGCTCGGTCTGTTCGGCGACGAGGCGGCGCGCGCGAGCCTCGAGCACGGGGGTGATCTCGCGCATCAGGATCTGGGCGCGGACGGCGTCATTGGCGCGGCGGGGCGAGACAAGCAGCGGCGGCAGGGGATCGCGGCCCCAGGTCTGGAGCGCGGCGAGCAGGCGGGTCTGCCGGCCCCGCTCGCGGCCGAGGCGGACGGCCAGCGCCGTTTCGCGGCTGTTGATGTGGGCCAGCCGCGCGCGCTTGGCCGAGACGGCCGCGACGTCGGAGACCTCGCCCTGGCCGAGGCGCAGGAGTTCGACGCGCAGGCGTTCGACCTCCAGCTCGACGGACCGGGCGTCGGCGCGCAGGCGGCGCGCACGCAGCTGCTCGTCCTGGTGCTCGGCCTGGGCGCGGGCGAGCTCATCCGACCGCTGGCTGGCGGCGGGACCGGCGAGCACGAGGACGGCGACAAGGGCGACGGGGACGGCGGAGCGCATCAGTCGCGATGATAGGGCGAACCGGAAAGGATCGTCACGGCGCGATAGATCTGCTCGGCCAGCATGAGGCGCGCGAGCGCGTGCGGCCAGGTCTGGGGACCGAAGGCGAGGGTCTCGTCGGCGCGCTCGACCAGGGCCGGATCCAGGCCGTCGGCGCCGCCGATCAGGAAGACGAGCCGCCGCTCGCCCCGGTCGCGCAGGGTGCGGATCTTCTCGGCCAGGGCGCGGGAGGGATGCTGCCTGCCGCGTTCGTCGCAGGCGATGACATAGGCGCCCTCGCCGGCGGCCAGGCTCAGCACCTCGGCCTCGGCGGCCTTGCCCGGCTTGCGGGGCTCGACCTCGGTCAGCTCGACGGGATGGACGGCGAGGCCCCGGCCCGCGGCCGAGGCGCGCCTGAGATAGTCGCGCGCCAGCTCGTTCTCGGGGGCCGTGCCCAGCCGGCCGACGGCGCAGACGAGAACCTGCACCCTAGCCGGCGGAACCGGCGCGGTGGGCGGCCTCCACCGACCAGATCTTCTCGATGTTGTAGAAGGCCCGGACCTCGGGGCGGAACAGGTGGACGATCACGTCGCCGGCGTCGATCAGGACCCAGTCGCAGTGGGGCAGGCCCTCGACACGGGCCCGGCCCATGCCGGCGTCCTTGAGCGCGCGCAGCAGGTGGTCGGCGATGGCGCCCACGTGACGGTGGCTGCGGCCCGAGGCGACGATCATGGTGTCGGCCATGGACGACTTGCCGCGCAGATCGATGGTGACGATGTCCTGCGCCTTGTCGTCTTCGAGACGATTGATGATGAGCTGGTCCAGCGGACCGTCTTCGCCTGTGACTGGGGTGATCGGCTGATTTTCCCGGGCGGTGTTGGAAACGGCGTCGGGTTGCGCGTCATGCGCGGAAGGGGTGCTCAGCGGAGTGCTCCAGGCGGCCTACTCAAACGAAAGCCATAGCACGGGCGGCGGTTCCGGTCATCCCTTGGCCGAGGGACCGGCCTTGGCCATTCGCCGCAGGGCCGTCGAGGACTGCGGATTGAGCGGCGCGGTCAGATAGACCCACGCCGGCGCCTCCATTTCGGCCAGGACCGGCGCGCGCGAGGCGGGGACGCGGTTCTCGGAGAAGAAGGTCGAGGTGGGGGCGAAACGGCTGCCCAGGATGGAGCCGGGCCGGGCGATGACGGCCATGGGCATGAGCCGGGCGATGTCGGTCCAGCCCTTCCAGTGATGAAAGCCCATCAGGTTGTCGGAGCCCATGACCCAGACGAACCTGACGCCGGGATGGCGGGCCTTGAGCAGGCGCAGGGTGTCGATGGTCCACCAGGTCCCGGCGCGGGTCTCGAAGTCCGAGACGACCATGGACGGGCCGTCGGCGAGCGCGCGGGTCCAGGCCATGCGCTGTTCGAGCGGCGCGGTCTCGTCGGCGGATTTCAGCGGGTTCTGCGGCGAGACGAGCCAGACGATGCGGTCCAGCCCGAGGCGGATGCGGGCGGTCTCGGCTACGTGCAGGTGGCCCTCGTGGGGCGGGTTGAAGGAGCCGCCGAACAGGCCGACGCGCATGCCGGGCTGGAGGTTCAGGCCGTCACGCAGGGCGCCCGGGGCATGGGCGGGCTTCTTCGGCGCGGGACCGGCCTGGAACATCCGTGGAAGGAAACCTTATGCTCAGGCTGAGCCCTATCACGGGGTCCAGCCGGTGTCTCCGGTGCGCTCGGTCTCTTCGTCGGGGGTCTCGCCGCGGCTCTTCTTCACCTCGGCCCAGGCGGCGCGGAGCATGTCGCGCACGCCCTCGCCGGACACCCCGGAGATCAGGCGCGGGCGGACCCCCGAGGCGGCCTGAAGCGCGTCGGCCTTCTCCTCGCGCGCCTCGGGCGACAGGGCGTCGACCTTGTTCAGCGCCAGCAGTTCGGTCTTGTCGGCCAGGCCCTCTCCATAGGCCTCGAGCTCGCCCCGGATCGTGCGGTAGGCGGCCGCCACGTCCTCCTGGGTCCCGTCGACCAGATGGATCAGCACGCCGGAACGCTCGACGTGACCCAGGAACCGCGTGCCGAGACCGGCGCCTTCCGACGCGCCCTCGATCAGGCCTGGAATGTCGGCGATGACGAACCGCTCGTTCGGCGACAGGTCGACCATGCCGAGGTTGGGCGCCAGCGTCGTGAAGGGATAATCCGCGATCTTGGGCCGGGCGGCCGAGACGGCGGCCAGGAAGGTGGACTTTCCGGCATTGGGCAGGCCGACCAGGCCGATGTCGGCGATCAGCTTGAGCCGCAGCCAGATCCACATCTCCTGGCCTTCCTGGCCGGGATTGGCGTGCTTCGGCGCCTGGTTGATCGGGCCCTTGAAGCGCTCGTTGCCCCAGCCGCCGTTGCCGCCCTGGAGCAGGCGCACGCGCTTGCCGGCCTCGTCCATATCGGCGATCACCGTCTCCTTGTCCTCGGACAGGACCTGGGTGCCGACGGGGACCTTGAGCACCACGTCGGCGCCGGCGCCGCCATGCATGGAGCGGCCCTGGCCGTGCTCGCCGGTGCCGGCCTTGAAGTGCTGCTGGTAGCGAAAGTCGATCAGGGTGTTCAGGCCCTCGACCGCCTCGACCCAGACGTCGCCGCCGCGGCCGCCGTCGCCGCCGTTGGGACCGCCGTACTCGATGTACTTCTCGCGCCGGAACGACACAGCGCCGCCGCCGCCGTTGCCGGAGCGGATGTAGATCTTGGCCTGGTCGAGAAACTTCATGGGCGGGCTTATGGCCCGAACGCGCGCCGGGCGCGAGCCGTCAGTCGTCGAACGACACCTTGCCGCGTGCCTTCTTGACGCCGGAGCGGACGGCCTTGCCGGCGAGGCGGCGCTCCCTGGAGGCCTTGGTGGGCCGGGTCGGGCGGCGGGTCTTGGGGACGTGCCTGGCGCGTTCGATCAGGGCGTAGAGGCGTTCGATCGCGTCGGCGCGGTTGAGCTCCTGGGTGCGGAAGCGCTGGGCGGTGATGAGCACCAGCCCATCCTTGGTGGCGCGCGAGCCGGCGAGCTTTAGAAGGCGCTCGCGGACCTCGTCGGTGAGCGATGGCGATCCGGCCGCGTCGAAGCGCAGCTGGACCGCCGTCTCGACCTTGTTGACGTTCTGGCCGCCGGGACCGCCCGCGCGGAAGAACCGGAACTCCAGCTCCTCCTCGCGGACGGGGGGCATGGCGGACCTACTGGCGCAGGACCCGACCGCCGACGAAGCAGGGCTCGACCGTGCAGTTCACCAGCAGGATGCGGGCGGTGTAACGGCCCGACGCGGACGGCGCGATGGTCACGACCGGATAGTCGTCGGTGAGCACGTCAGAGGCGATCTCGCGACCGTTGGCGTCCTCGACGATGATGTCCACGTCGTTGCAGTCGTTGTCGCAGGCGCCGAAGAAGCGATAGGTCCGGCCGCCCTCGAGGTTGACGTTCCAGCGGTAGTCGGAGCCGGCCTGGAGCGCGGTGACCACGTCAGCCTGTCCGTAGCGCGAGAAGCCCTGGCCGAAGTTCTCGACGTAGTGGTCGAGGTACTGGGTCATGAGGTTGGCGAACTCGGCCGGGACCTGGCCCACCGACTGGACGCCGCCCGATCCGCCGCCGCTTGAGGCGCCCTGGCCGCCGGATGAGCCCTGGGCTCCGCCGCCGGATCCCGCGCCGTCTTCCGGCTTGGCGCCCGAGGCGGCCTCGGCGCCGCCGGTGTCCGACGTCTCGGCCGCGTCCGCGCCCTGGCTGCCGCCTGAGGCGGGCTTGCCGCCCGAGGAGGCCTCGCCGGAGGCCTCCGCCGCGTCCGAGCCGCCGTCGGACGCCGTTGCGTCGTCCTTCTTCTCGGAGCCGAAATTACAGGCGGCGAGCGCCACCGTGGCCAGAATGGCGACGCTGGCCGCGCCGATCGCTTGTTTACGCATCAGTCCCTCCAGAGGTCTCGCAAGAGCCCGCGAGATGGCTAAACCGATTGGAACTCCTTGTCGATGCTCAGTTTCCGTAGGCCTGGGGCATGGGCTCGCGGCGCAGGTAGCGGTCGCGCAGCTCCAGCGCCCGGGAGTTGAGGTCCTGCGGCTGGCCGCGGATGATCACCGCGATGGGCTGGGACAGGGGCTCGAGCGGATCGCCGGTCCAGACCACCACATCGGCCTCCAGCCCCGGCCGCAGGGCGCCGAAGCGGTCCTCCTGGCCGAAGATGCGCGCCGGATTGACGGTCAGGGCCTCGATGGCGGCCAGGAACGGCAGGCCGTGGGCCACGGCGTTGCCGGCGTTGTAGCGGGCCTCGCGCGCCCGGTGGACCGAACCCTCGTTGCCCTTGATGGCGATCAGCACGCCGGCCGCGTGCAGGCGCGCGGCGTTCTCCATGGTCGCGCCGCGCACCTCGAAGGAGGACGGCAGGTTGTCGAGCGGATTGATCAGCACGGGCACGTCGGCGGCGGCGATCTCGGCGGCCACGCGCCAGCCCTCCTCGGCGCCGTCGAGGATGATGTCGAGGTTCTCCTCCTCGGCCAGGCGCAGGACGTTGCGGATGTCCGAGGCGCGATGGACCGTGACGATCAGCGGCATGCGGCCCTCGACCACGGGGATCAGGGCCTCCAGGTCGGCGCGCGACAGCTGGAGCTCGCGCAGGTCGCCGCGGTCGTAGGCCGCGCGGTTGCGGGCGTAGAGGCGAACCTCGCGCAGGATTTCGCGAAACAGGGTGAACTCCGCCCCACGGGCGCCGCCCGCCACGCCGGCGCCGGCGTCGCCGAACGGCGCGACCATGGCCACGCGCGGCTCGACCAGGATGTCGGTCCCCTGGGCCAGGTGGATCACGGCCGCCTGACCCGCGAACAGGCCGGGCGTATGCAGGCCGCCCTCGCCGATGCCGGCGGTGTCCTCCTCGTGGACGTGGGCGCCGCTGGAGCCCGGGTGCTGGGGCGTGACGATGGCGCGGGTGACGCCGCCTAGCCGGGTCACGGGAATGACGAAGCTGTCGGGGTCCAGACCCCAGGAGACGTCAAAGGCCGCGCTGAGCGAGTTGGAGCTCTGGCGCACGTCGTTGGTGTCGGTCAGGGCCGACACCTCGATGGCCGACAGGCCGGAATCGACCGCGACGAAGCCGGGCGTGATCACCCCGCCCCGGGCGTCGATGACCTGGGCGCCCGAGGGCACGGTCACGTCGGCGCCGACCGCGGAGATGCGTCCGTTCTGGATGACGACGGTGCCGCGGGCGATCTCGCCCGAGCCGGTCAGGACGCGGCCGTTGGTGACGGCGATGGTCTGGGCGAGGGCGGCGCCCGCCGAGAGCATGAGCGCGGCGGCGGCCGCGACGAAGGTCAGGGCCTTGTTCATCAGCGGTCTCCCTGGCCGGGCTGGCCGAGTTCGAAGTCGGAGCGGGCCTGATAGGCCTCGTCGAAGCGGTCGTGGACGCGGGCGCCGTCGATGAAGACCTGGTCCGCCAGGGCGTAGATCGAGAAGGGATTGGCGCTCCAGATCACCACGTCGGCGCGCTTACCCACCTCGAGGCTGCCGGTCTGGTCCTCGACGCCGATCGAGCGGGCGGCGTTGAGGGTGATCCAGGCGATGGCGTCCTCCTCGGCGATGTCCAGACCGGCGCGGCGGCCGGCGGACAGGGCGGCGGCGGCCTCCTGGTTCAGGCGCTGGGTCAGGGTGGCGTCGTCGGAGTGGATGACGGCGCAGGCGCCAGCCTCGTGCAGGATCGCGGCGTTTTCCTCGATGCCGTCGAGGCTCTCCATCTTGAAGCCCCACCAGCCGGCCCAGGTGGCCGAGCAGATGCCTTCGCGCGCCAGCACGTCGGCGATCTTGTAGCTCTCGGACGCGTGGTGGAAGGTGGTGATGCGGTAGCCGAACTCGCGCGCCAGATCGAGCATCAGCATCATCTCGTCGGCGCGGTAGCAGTGGTTCTGCACCAGGATGTCGCCCGAGAGCACCCCGGCCAGAGTCTCCAGCCGCAGGTCTCGCGCGGGCGGATCGGCGGTCTCGCCGGCCTGGATGCGGCGGTCATATTCCTGCCAGCGGCGGCGGTAGTTCTGGGCCTCGATCCAGGCGGCGCGATAGCCCGCCATGTTGCCCATGCCGGTGGCCGGGCTCTGGTTGCGGCCGCCATAGACGCGCGACGGATTCTCGCCGCAGGCCATCTTCAGGCCGTAGGGGGCGTCGGGGAACTTCATGCCCTGCATGGAGACCGAAGGCACGTTTCTCAGGGTCACCGAGCGGCCGCCGAACAGATTGGCCGAGCCGGGGAGGATCTGCAGGGTGGTCACTCCGCCCTCGCGGGCGCGGTTGAAGCCCGGGTCCTGCGGCCAGACGGAATGCTCGGACCAGACCTGGGCGGTGTTGGGGTTGGTCGCCTCGTTGCCGTCCGAGGTCGCCTGGACCGACGGCGAGGGATAGACGCCGAGGTGGCTGTGGGCGTCGATGATCCCGGGCGTGACGAAGCGGCCGGCCGCATCGATGCGGCGCACACCGGCGGGGATCGGGGTGTCGGGACCGCCGACGGCGGCGATCCGGCCGTCGACCAGAATCACCACGCCGTTCTCGATGCGCTGGCCGGTGGCGGTGAAGACCGTCCCGCCGACGATGGCCACATCCTCGCGCGGCAGCGGCTGGTAGGTCGAGGGGAAGGGGTCAGCCAGGCCGCGCAGACCCGGGAGCAGCTCGGCCGAGGCGCGGCTGGGCGGCGTGTCCGGCTGATCGGACGATCCGGTCCCGCCGGTGGTGGCGCAGCCGCCAAGGGCCATAGCCGCCGCGGCGGCCATCAACAGGCTTCGCATGAGAACCTCCCCAGCCCGCCCGACGCGGGCGCCGTGAACAATCCCGGCGCGAATAAAGCCGGGCTTGGCCAAGCGGCCAAGTGAAAACACGGTTAGGCGGACAGGCGCGCCAGAACCTCCTGAAGTTCCAGACCGTCGACTTCGAGCGTCTTGACCCGGGCGGTCTCGCCGCGGGTGATCCGGACAGCCGAGCGGGGCAGGCCGAGGTTGCGCGCGATCAGGGCCGTGACCGCCGCATTGGCCTCGCCATCCGACGGCGCGGCCCGCACGCGCAGGCGCACGAGAGGGCGGCCGTCAGCGTCGTCCTCGATCGCGTCGATGCGGTCGGCGCCGCCCCGCGGCGTGACGCGGACGGCGATCCGGCAGACCGTCACAGACCGACGAGAACCGGCCCGGCCATGTTGTTGAAGATGATCTGCACGAAGCGCAGCAGCAGCAGCACGACGATCGGGCTGATGTCGATGCCGCCGAGCGGCGGAATGATCCGCCGGAAGGGCGCCAGCAGCGGCTGGGTCACCGCCTCCAGGAACGAGCCGATGGCGTAGACCAGCCGGTTGCGCGGATTGAGCACGTTGAACGCCACCAGCCAGCTCATCACCGCCGCGGCGATGATGAAGATCACCATCAGGTTGAGGATCTGATTGACCAGCCAGAGGATGGCGACGCCCATGCCGAGACCTTTCGTTGAAGGCCGCTTCTAGCGGGCGTCGCGTTCCGGCGCAAAGGCCCGCTTGACTTGCGGGCGCCGCCGCGACATGACGCGCGCCTTGCCTGGACACCCCGACACGGGGCCGTAGCTCAGTTGGTAGAGCGCGTCGTTCGCAATGACGAGGTCAGGGGTTCGACTCCCCTCGGCTCCACCAGGCTTTCCTGACACACGCATCTCGATGCTGGCGCGCGGAAGACGCCGGTCCGGCCGCGTTCGCGCGCGGAACAGGCGGCGCCGGCGAGCGGTTGACCCTGCATGGAGAGGCTGCACGCCGCCGTGGAGGCGGCCGCGCTGTTGCTGGAGTACGCCGGGGCCGCCGTCATCCTGATCGGGGTGGCGGCCGCGACCGTCTGGTTCGTGCGCTGTGGCCTGCGCGACCGGGCCTGGGGGCGGGCCTACACGGACTATCGCGCCAATCTGGGGCGCGGAATCCTGCTGGGGCTGGAGCTGCTGGTCGGGGCCGACATCATCGCCACGATCACCGCCCCCCTGACCTTCGAAAGCGTCGGCCTGCTGGCGCTGATCGTGGGCATCCGGACCCTGTTGAGCTTCTCGCTGGAGACCGAGATCGAGGGCTGCTGGCCCTGGGAACGCCGCCGGCTGACGGACCAGGAGGCGCGCGGCCGCTAGACCCCAAATCCCGCGCCGCCGCCGCCGTAGTCCTCGATGGCGCTGAAGAGGGTGCGGATGAGGGCGCGTTCGGGCTCGGTGATCTCGGGCTTCCAGACGTCGAAGATGAGGACGACGCGGGTCTGGTCCGAAGTGTTCCAAGCCTCGTGCTCGACGGTGTCGTCGAAGGCGAAGGCCTGGCCGTAGCGCCATTCGTGGGTCTCGGAGCCGACGCGCAAGGAGCAGCCCGGCGGCACGATCAGCGGCAGGTGGCAGATCAGCCGGGTGTTCACCAGGCCGTTGTGCGGCGGGATGTGAGCGCCGGGTTCGAGCCGCGAGAACAGCACGCTGGGCGCGCGGCCGGGGATGTCGGTGAGCGGCAGGCCCTGGAGCGCCGCCAGGGTGCGCGGAAAGCGCGCGGCGTTTTCGGGGGCCGGCGCACCGTCACGGACCAGGTAGTAGGCGGACCACTCGGGGTTCTCGAGCATGCCGGCCTGGGCGGAGTTGGGCCGGTTCTCGCGCATCTCGACGTAGGGGGCGAAGGCCTGGGGATCGTCCATGACGGCCAGCAGCTCGTCGCGGATGTCGTCAGCGGCGGCCTCGACCCCGTCGAGCCAGGGCGTGGCGTCGCGCGGGGCGAACTGGATCTGCGGCAGGCCAGGGAAATAGTAGAAGCGCGGCTGCTGGAGATAGAGCTGGGTCCGGCCCGCCATGAGGTCCAGTGACCAGGCGAAGCGGTCGGACGGGGCCAGGCCCTCGGCCTCGAAGCGCGCCTTCAGGAAGGGCTCGAAGCCGCCGGTGGTGTCCGAGACAAAGGCCTGGGCGCGGTCGAGCGCGGCGGCGAGGTCCGGCGCGGGCGCCTTGGGGGCCTGCTGAATGGCTGCGGCGTAGAAGGTGATGGCCGAGCGCCGGTCGCGCAGGTCGGCGAAGTGGTCGCCCTTGAGCAGCAGGGCGCGGCAGTTGCGGGACTCCAGCCTCAACGCCTGGTCGACGGCGGCGACAGCGCCCTGGCTGTCGCCGAGCGCGCGGCAGGCGTAGGCCTGGGCCACCCAGACCGAGGCGTCGCCGCGGCCGGCCTCCGTCACCTGGCGGAACAGGTCCAGCGCCTCATCCGGACGATCCTCCCTCAGGGCCGCCATCCCCTTGCGGGCGAGGGCGGGGTAGTCCGGCTGGGCCATCAGCAGACCGGTCCGAACAGACCTCGGGGCGCCTCGTCGCAAAAGACCACCCAGGGCACGTCCGAGGGGCCGACGGCGACCATCAGCGGCCGCCAGCGGCCGTCACGGCGCCGGAGCACCGCGTAGGTGGTGTTGCCGTCCTGGAAGTCGTCGTGCGGGGCGTCGATGCGGCCGCCGCCGGGCCGTTGAGGTTCGGCGTGCACGAAGGCCCAGGTCCCCGAGACGCGCATCTCCTCGACCACGAACTCGACGGGCGGACCCAGGTCGGCCTCGACCTCCGGTCGGATGGCGTCGAGGATGGCGCGGCGCTCAGGCGTGCCCGGCGCGGGCGTGTGGATCGACTGGGCCTCAGCCGCGCCTGCGATGAGGACGACGGCGGCGAACAGCAGGCTGCGGACCATGACGGGCTCCCTCCGAGCGGATGGAAACCGTGTTCCACCACCGGCGGTGCGTCAATGGGGCGTCAGGCTTCCTCGTCGAAGCGGGCCTCGACCAGGGCGACGACGGCGTCGAGCGCGGCGTCCGCGTCTGGCCCCTCGGCGGTGATCTCCAGCGTCGATCCCTGGCCGGCGCCGAGCATGAGCAGGCCCATGATCGAGCGGGCGTCGACGGCCTGGCCGTCCTTGCCGACCTTCACCTCGGCCTCGAAGGGCTGGACCGCCTTGACCAGCTTGGCGGAGGCGCGGGCGTGCAGGCCGCGGGCGTTGCGCACCTCGACAGATCGCGCTCGGCTCATTTGTCTCCGGCCAGCACGTAGGAGGCGACGGAGATATACTTGCGGCCGGCGTCCTGGGCGTGGGCGACCGAGGCCTCGAGGCCTTCGCGCTGGCGCACGCTGGCCAGCTTGATGAGCATCGGCAGGTTGAGGCCCGCGATGACCTCGGCGCCGGTCTGCTCCATGACCGAGATGGCCAGGTTGGAGGGCGTGCCGCCGAACATGTCGGTGAGCAGGATGGCGCCGTCGCCCTCATCGACCGCCGAGACGGCGTCGAGGATGTCGCGCCGGCGGCGCTCCATGTCGTCCTCCGGGCCGATGCAGATGGCCGCGACGCCGCGCTGCGGGCCGACCACATGCTCCAACGCCGAAAGGAATTCCGCCGCCAGCCCGCCGTGGGTGACGATCACGAGACCGATCATGCCCTTGAAGAAACCTCTGCTGGCCCCCGCGACGAGGCAGGCTCGCCGCCCTGTCGGTCGAAAGCGCGTTCCATAGGCCAAAGCGTCACGGCGGCCAAGCGCGACCGCACGTCGCGGTCAGGCCAGCGCACGCGACAGGGCCAGAATGGTCTTGTCCGGGGCGGACGTCTCGAACGGGTCCAGGGCGAGGCGCGGCAGGCGGACGCCCTCCAGCGTCTCGGTTTGCGGTTCGGGCAGCCGCTCCAGCGGGCCGGTCGCGCAGTCGACGAGCAGGACGGCGCGGGCCGGGCAGAGCGCGCGGACGCCCACGAGACCCAGGCTACGCACCTCCATCAGCCCGGCGATCCGCTCAGACGGTCCCACGAACAGGCCGTTGCCCGAGGCCCAGACCTCGACATAGTCGTCGCCGACGAGGCGCCAGCCGCGTCCCATCAGCCGGAACGCAAGGTCACTCTTGCCCGCGCCGGAGGGGCCGCGCAGCAACACCGACCGCCAGCCCTTGCGGGTCCAGCCGGCCACGGCGGTGGCGTGCATCAGCATCAGCCGGCCGGCAGCCGGACCACGAAACGCGCGCCCCGGACGGCGCCGGCCGCATCGCGGAGGTTCTCGGCGTGGACGTCGCCGCCGTGCGCCTCGACGATCTGGCGCACGATCGACAGACCCAGCCCTGAATTGGCGCCGAAGGCCGCGCCCTGGGGCCGGGAGGTGTAGAACCGCTGGAACACGGTCTCGAGGTTCTCCTCCGGAATGCCGGGGCCGTCGTCCTCGACGCAGGCGAGGATGGCGTTCTCCTCCCGGGCGAGGGACAGCCGGACCTCGCCGTCCGGCGGGCTGAACGAGCGGGCGTTGTCGATCAGGTTGCGGAACACCTGTCCGAGCGGGCCTTCGCGGCCGAGCACCATGAAGGGCTCGTCGGACACGGCGAGGCGCACCTGCGGGGCCTCGTCATAGACGCCGGCGATGTCGGCCAGGAGACGGTCCAGGGCGACGGGGCGAGGCGGATCACGCGACAGTTCGGCGTCCAGCCGCGAGGCATTGGAGATGTCGGTGATCAGCCGGTCGGCGCGGAACACGTCGCGGCGCAGCACCGACATGAGGCGCTCGCGGTCGGCGTCATTGCGGACAAGGCCAAGCGTCTCGACGGCCGAGCGAATCGAGGTCAGGGGATTCTTGATCTCGTGCGCCACGTCCGCGGCGAAGCGCTCGATCGCCACCATTCGCTCGGACAGGGCGGCGGTCATGGTCTCGAGCGCGCGGGCCAGGTCGCCGATCTCGTCCTTGCGGCGCTCCAGATCCGGCAGGGAAATGGCCTTGGCCCGCTGCAACCGCACCTGGTCGGCGGCGCGCGCCAGCCGCAACACGGGCCGCACGATCAGCAGATAGAGCATGAGCGCGGTCAGCAGGCTGACCAGGAAGGCGACCACGGCGAAGGGGACCATGGCGCGGCGCTGGTCCGCGACGATCTCGGAGAAGTCGTTGGCCTCGAGCGTCAGGACTCCGACCACGGTCTCGACATGGCGCAGGGGCACCGAGACCGAGACGACCCGGTCGCCCAGCTCGTTGATGCGGATGCCGGCCTGGGGGGCGCCGGTGAGCGCGGCCTCGACCTCGGCGGCGAGCGCGTTGCGGGCCTCGGTGAGGCGGCGATCCTCGACCTCGGGATCGGGCGCGGGCGGGGGCGGCGCGTCGGCGGGCCGGGCCGGGGGCAGGGCCTCGACCAGGACGGCGTCGGAGACCTGATAGCTGTCGGCCACCCGGTTGCCGTCGATGTCGAAGATGCGCGCGCGCTGTCCCTCGGGGATCACGTCGGTGCGCAGGAACTGGGCCGAGAGGATCGGATTGAGCGCAGGATAGGGCTCGCCCTGGGTGCCGCCGGCCTCGTAGAGGACCGAGGCGACCAGCTGGGCCTGGGCGTCAAGATACTGGATGCGCGCATCGACGAGGCCGCGCCGCCACTCGTTCAGGCCGAACATGCCGGCCAGCAGGATGGCCAGGGTCGCCAGGTTCAGCGCCAGGATCAGGCGCGCCAGACGGGAGCCCGGGATGACCTGCAGCGGGAGGCGCCAGCCGCCCGCGCGCGGCCGCGGCTCGGTTCCGTCACTCACGGTAGCGGTAGCCCACTCCGTAGAGCGTCTCGATGGCGTCGAACTCCGGGTCGACGGCGCGGAACTTCTTGCGCATGCGCTTGATGTGGCTGTCGATCGTCCGGTCGTCGACATAGACCTGATCGTCGTAGGCGGCGTCCATCAGGTTGTCGCGGCTCTTCACGAAGCCCGGGCGCTGGGCGAGGGCCTGGAGCAAAAGGAATTCGGTGACCGTCAGGCGCACCGGCTTGCCGTCCCAGGTCGATTCGTGACGGGCCGGGTCCATCGCCAGCTTGCCGCGCTTCAGCGACTTGCCGGCCGCGTCGGACGTATCGGCGTCGCCGGCGTCGACGCCGGCGCGGCGCAGGATGGCCTTGATCCGCTCGATCAGCAGCCGCTGGCTGAACGGCTTGGTCATGTAGTCGTCGGCGCCGAGGTTGAAGCCGAGGATCTCGTCGATCTCCTCGTCCTTGGACGTCAGCATGATGACCGGCAGGCTCGAGGTCTGGCGCAGCTTGCGCAGCACCTCCATCCCGTCCATGCGCGGCATCTTCACGTCGAGAATGGCCAGGTCCGGCGGATCCGACTCGAGGCCGGCCAGACCCGCGGCCCCGTCGTGATAGGCGCGGACGGTGTGGCCGTGGCTTTCCAAAGCCAGTTTGACGGACTCCACGATGTTCTCGTCGTCGTCCACGAGGGTGATGACTGCCATGGTCGCTATCAGCTCCTTGCGGCGAAGGTTCCGAACGGTTCGTCGCGCCGGAAGGTGAGATTAGGGCGGCGAAGCGGCGAGGCCAAGGCGGCGCGCCTCCGGTCAGATACGGTCAGCGGTCAACGGACGGGCGACGGCCTAGGTTGCGACAGGGCTGGAGGTCCCGGACGTGCGCGCGCTGATTCTGATCCTGGCCCTGCTGACCGCGGGTCCGGCCCTGGCGGCCCCCCAGCCGTCCGACGTCATCGAGGCGGCGCTGCGCTCGGTGGTCAGGATCGAGCCTGACTGGGGCCGGGCCGCAGACGACACCGGACTGGCGCGCGGCCTTGGCTCCGGATTCGTGATCGATGCGGCGGGCAGGGTCGTGACCAACGCCCACGTGCTCGGCGAGGAGGAGACCGTCGTGCTGGTGTCGCCGGACGGCGGCCGGCGGCGGGGCCGCGTCGTCGGGCGCGACGCCCTGACGGACATCGCGCTGATCGCGCCCGACGGCGGGGCGTTCGCGCCGGCGCTGCCGGCGCTGGGAGAGGGCGCCTTGAGGACCGGCCAGCGCGTCTATGCGCTGGGCAGCCCGATCGCCTATCCGTTCAGCGCCACCGAGGGGATCGTCTCGGGGGCGGGCCGGGCCTATGACGCCGCCTGGCCGGTCGATTTCATCCAGCACGACGCCGCGATCAATCCGGGCAGCTCCGGCGGGCCCCTGATCGACGCGGAGGGCCGCTGGATCGGCATGAACACGGCCACGCCGCCGGAAACCCTGTTCGACATCGGCATCGGCCTTGCCATCCCCGCCGAGCAGGTGCTGGAGGTGGCCGAGGCGCTGGGGCGCGAGGGCCGGCTGGCCCGCGGGGGCCTCGGCGTCATGGTGCGGGGCGCGGATTCCGGGATGCTGGCGGCGCTGGGTGTCGAGGCGCCGTTCGGCCTGCTGATCGACGAGGTCGATCCGGCGTCCGCGGCCCATGCGTCCGGCCTTGAGGCCGGGGACGTCCTGCTCGGGGCCGAAGGGCGTGGACTGCGCTATCCGCGCGACCTCTCGGCGGTGCTGCTGGGCGCGCGCACGGGCGAGACCCTGGAGCTGGAGGTGGCGCGCGCAGGCGAGGTCCGAAGGGTTCGGATCGGCCTCGACGCCGCCGCGGCCGCGGCTCCCGCGCGCGGGCGGACCTCCCTGGACGCCCTGACCGGACGCGAGCGCCGGGTGGAGGGCCCGGGCCTGCGGCTGGCCTCGGCGGAGGACGGCGTGGTGGTCAACGAGGTGGCGGAGGGCTCGCTCGCGGCGACCTATGGCGTGCGGCGCGGCGACGTGGTCCTGGCCGTGGACGGCCGGCCCGCGGTCTCGGCCGAAGAGGTCATGTCGGCCCTGTCCTCGGGGCGCGGACTGGTGGTGCTGAGACTGCTCAGGCCCGGCCGCGGGACGCGCCATCTGGCCCTGCCCCTGAATCCCGAGGAGGCGGCCCGGCGACCGCCCGGACTTCCGACCGAACTCGGCTCCGGTCCCCTTTGATGTTCAGCGAGAGCGGCTTATGGCTATGAACGACGAGTTCCGGGGGGACGACGACATGGCCGGGGAAGCCGATCCCTTCGCGGCGTTGAGCCGCCTGTTCGAACGCCGCACGGCTCTGGTACTCGAGGACGACCAGGCGCTCGCAGCCCATGTCGGAGGCAAGCTGACCCGCGCGGGCTTCGATCGGGTCGACCATGTGACGGCCGGCGAGGACGCGGTCCGCGCGGCCGCAGAGCGCGCCTATGACGTCTTGATCCTGGATCGCATCACGCTCGGCATGGACGGGCTGAGCGCGCTCACCGCCATCCGCGGGGGGGCCGGGCCGTCGGCCCAGTCGCCGGCCCTGTTCCTGACCGCGCTGGGCGGGGAACGGCAGCGCGTCGAGGGCCTGATCGCGGGGGCCGACGACTATCTGTCCAAGCCCGTCGGCGACGAGGAGCTGCTGGCGCGCGTGGCCGCGCAGCTGCGGCGCTCGGCGCAGCGCTCGGAAGCCGGGGCCGAGGATCGCCGGCCGGGCGACATCGTGAACGGGCCCCTGACCCTGTCGCCCGGCGCGCGCACCCTGACCTTCTCGCCGCCCGGTGGAGAGCCCCGGGCGCTGGAGCTGTCGCCGCTGGAATTCGCCATCGTCGGCGAACTGATGGGCGCGCGCGGCCAGCCCGTCACCAAGACCATGCTGTGGGACCGTTGCTGGGTGGAGTGGAAGTTCCTGCCGGACAATTACGTCAACATCATCGACGCCCGCATCTCGGCGCTCCGGCGCAGGCTGAAGGAGCAGTGCCCCGAGCTGGGAGACAACCTGCACCCCCTGATCGTGTCGGCGCGCAGCCAGAGCCTCGTGTTCCGGGTGCTGGACGGCCACACGTGAAGCTTCCCGGTCTGTCGGGCGCCTGGCTCGCGGCCTTCCTGACCGTCCTGGCCGCGGGCGCCCTGTCGGCGTCGCTGGCCCTGACCCACCAGGCGGTGCGTTCGGAACAGCGGCAGCGCGCGGCGCTGGCGGCCCTGCGCGACTACGGCGCCCTGCTGTCCAAGATGGACATCATGGCCAGCGCGGCTCCGACCGATGCGGACTATGTCGCGAGCTGGCTGACCGTGTTCCAGACGCGGCCGGGGGTGACGACCAGCATCGATGACGCCTGCGCGGGCCGCCAGCCGAACCTGGGCCTTCGCTGGGTGGCGGGACCCGACGGCTCGACGGCGGGAACCGAGGCCCTGTCCGGCGCCGAGGGCGAACTGCTCGAGGAGCTGGGCCCCAATGTCTATCTGCTGCGCCTGCCGCGCGGCGCCGTCTGTCCGGACCGGGCGGTCGAGCTGGTGGCGGTGCGCGACTTCGCCGGGCCCATGGAGGTGATCGTGGCGCGCATGGTGGAGCGCACCGGCCGCGCCTGGGGCGCGGCGGCGGTGGCGGTGACCGCCATGGCGATCGTGCTGCTCGGCATCGGCCTGGCCTCGGCGGCCTGGGCCCGGACGCGGATGCTGTCGGGCGTGCGGCGGCTCAACGCGTCGCTCGAACAGGCCGGGCGCGGAGACTTCGGAGAGGCGATACCGGTCGAGGAGATGACCGGGGACCTGCGCCGGCTGACCCAGCAGGTGAACGTGACCCTGGGGCGGCTCAAGGAGCTGCTGGTGTGGCTGCGCGACAGTTCGGACCAGCTGGCGCACGACTTCCGCACGCCCCTGGCGCGGGCGCGGGCGCGGCTGGACCAGTTCGCCAGCGAGGGCGACCCGGAGCTGATCGCCCAGGCGCGGGCCGACCTGCGGTACCTGACCCAGGCGATGAACGAGTCGCTGTCGCTGCGCGACGGCGAGGCCTGGGCCTTCGAGGAGGTGCGGCTCGACCTGATCTGCGCCTCGGCGGCGGAGCTCTACGAGCCGGTGGCCGAGGCGCGCGAAATCCGCATCGAGACCGAGCTCGCGCCCGCCCCGGTGCTGGGTGTGGCCAGCCTGCTGCAACGCGCGGTGGCGAATCTGGTGGACAACGCCGTGAAGTATTCCCCCGATGGGGCCCTGGTGCGGATTCGGGCCGCGCCGGACGGCGAAGGGGGCAGCGTCTCCGTCACGGACCAGGGTCCGGGCATGGAGGCCACCGCCGCCCGCGACGCGTCCGAGCGGCCGGACAGCCACCGCATGGGTCTCGGCTTCGTGCGCGCCATCGCCCGGCGCCACGGCGGCGAGATCGAAATTCAATCCGGGCCCGAGGGCTCGACCGTGACGATAAGGGTTTGAGGATGCGCGTTCGGGGGACAGCATTGGGATGGGCCGGGACGGTGTCCGCGCTGGCGTTGACGCTGGCGGCGGCGCCCGCGGAGGCCCAGCAGACGCCGGCCTTCCCGCTGCCCTATGACGCCGAGCGGGGGGTGTTCAGCTTCGCGTCCCAGATCGAGCGGTCGCTGCCGGCCGTGGTGCGGGTGACGACCCTGTCCCGCTCGACCGGGCCGACGACCGGCACGGCCACGCCGCGCGAAATCTCGGGCGGATCCGGCGTCATCATCGATGCGGCGGCCGGCATCGTGGTCACCAACCAGCACGTGATCGCCAGCGGCAACACCTTCCGCGTCGACCTGACGGACGGCCGGTCGTTCGACGCGACCCTGCTGGGCGCCGACGACGCCACCGACGTGGCCGTCCTGAGGATCGAGGCGCCGCGGCTGAGCCAGGTCGACATCGTCGATTCCGACACCATCCGGATCGGCGACCTGGTGTTCGCCGTCGGACACCCGCTGGGCCTGGACCAGACCCTGACCATGGGCGTGGTGTCGGGGCTCGGACGGTCCGGCATGGGCGACGCGATCGAGGACTACATCCAGACCGACGCGGCGGTGAATTCGGGCAACTCGGGCGGGCCGCTGCTGGACAGCGCCGGGCGGCTGATCGGGATCAACACGGCGATCCTGTCGGGCAGCGTCGGCGGCGGCAATGACGGGGTGGCCTTCGCGGTGCCGTCGCGGATCCTGCTGGCGGTGGTCTCGCAGCTGCGCGAGCACGGAGAGGTGCGGCGCGGTCGCATCGGGGTCACGCTCGGCTCGCTGACGCCCGAACGGGCCCGGGAGCTGGGCACGCCCATCGTGCGCGGCGCCGTCGTGGAGGACGTGGCGCCGGGCTCTCCGGCCGAGCGGGCCGGCCTGCGCCGCAACGACGTGATCATCCGCATCCAGGGCCGGGTCGTGGAGGGCCAGGGCGGGGTCACCTCGACGGTGGGCATCGCCGAGCCGGGCAGCCAGCTGAACCTCGTGTACCTGCGCGGCGCCGAGCAGCTGGAGACCAGCCTGGTCGTCGAACAGCCCCAGGCCGCACCGGTCACCACGACCGGGTCCGAGGGCCGCGCCTATGGGGCGGGCTTCCGCGACCTGCGCTCCACCGACCGCGCGCCGGAGGGTGTGACGGCCGGCGTGCTGATCACCTATGTCGAGCCCGGCTCGGTCGCGGCCCAGGCGGGCCTGACGGCGGGCGACGTGGTGGTGCGGGTGAATACGACGGACATCGCCACGGCCGACGACCTGGTCAAGGAGCTGACGGACAACCCGGCCGGCGTTCAGATCATCGTGGCGCGGGGCGAGGAGCGGATTCCGATCACGCTTCGGCCCTAGCGGCGGCCGGACCCCGAAACGCAAAACGCCCGGGCGACCTGGAGGGGGAGGGGGTGGTCGCCCGGGCGTCTCGCTTGGAGGAAGCGTCGGCTAGCCGGAACCCGGAAATCCAGGGGGCTGGGGGGGCTGTTCAGGATCCGGACCTCAGGGAAGACCGGCTAGCCGACAGTCGCTATTTCGGGGGCCGATCAGGCGTTCGAAGGGCCGGATTGGGGCCTTTTTGAGACTGATTCTTACCAAGCGGAACAATGAGCCGGGTCCGCGATTTCCGGCCCCGAGCGGACGAGCCTGCTTCACGCCGCGCACAGAGTGAGTCAGGCTCGGTTCCGATGACATTCGACGCCCATGCCGAGGGGCCGCTGAAAGGCCCGGTCTTCTTCCACCGCAGGGAGCTGGACGCCATCCTCAGGGTCTATGGCCGGATGGTCGCCGCGGGCGAGTGGAAGGACTACGCCATCGGCGGCGGCGAGGACGCGGCGGTCTTCGCCATCTATCGCCGCACCGGCGAGCAGCCCTTCTACCGCATCGAGAAACGCCCGGCCCTGGCCCGCCGGCAGGGCGAGTGGGCGGTCCTGGGCCAGCAGGGCATGGTGCTCAAGCGCGGCCATGAGCTGGCGCAGGTGCTGAGACTGTTCGACCGGCGGCGGTTCACAGTGGTGGAGTAGGGGCCTTTCCCGGCAGGGGAGCAAATGCGGAGGGCCGCAGCCAATGTCCGCTTTCGACTCATTGCGGACGTTCGGCATCGGGCACTAGGCTGCAGTCCATCACCACATTGGGCCGACAAGGCATCCCATCGGTCATGGCACTCGTCCATTTAGTCCTTCTCATCACCCTCCCGGACCTCCTGACTGCCGAGCCGCTGCCGATGGTCAGCATGTCCCCCAACGGTAGAGAGGTCGTGGCCTATGGGTGCCTAGAGGAAATCCAGAGCGACGCCGGCGACATCTGGGTGTTGCGCGACCCAGAACTCGGCATCCGATTAGCACTGGTCGGATTCGCCACGTCCGAGGCCGAGCCAGGCGACGCGGTTCAAGTGGCCGGTCGATACGAGGGAGGCCAGCTTGTATTGGGGGATGGGCGCGAAGCATTTGGTCGGCTGACTGAGCCTCACTTCATTGGATCCATGCCGCCGTCAGATTGGTGCAACTGATCGCCATGTCCTTATGTGGAAAGGTCCGCTTTCCACCCATTGCGGACATTATCGGCAGCCCGCAATCTGCCCCGATGGGGAAGAGGCTGACAAGAAAGTCGGTTTTAGCCGGACTGCTCGTGCCGCTGGGCGTGCTCATTAGCGCGATGACCGTCTGGCACTCGGTGAACAGGCCCAGATGCTGCGCGTGTTGTGCGAGGCGGGGCTGCCGAACCTTTCCCGCCCGTCTGTCGTGCGCGCCGAGGACCTAGACTGCAACATACTCAGCCGGAAAGCTCGCTACTCAGGAGTCGTTGTTGGGGGGTTCGAGCACTCGTCGTTCACAAGCGATCAGTTCCGCTCATTGGACGGCTCCTCTCCCGGTGCAGCGTGGTTCACCTGCAACCAACACAGCGGGTGTGACCCACGCTTGCGACAGGCGTTGGACCGTCCGGTGGAAGGCACATGCCGTATAGGCGCGGCCAGCGTCACAGTGGACGGTTGGATCACCGAAACCGTAGGACCATCGGGGGGGTATGGTCACCTAAACGCGTGGGAGCGCGAGTTCTTTGCTGACCGGGTTATCAGCGTTGGCTCCCCGCCAGAGTCGGTGGCTGAGGCCTTGAGAGCCGCCCAAGACAGTGCTGGCGGTGGCGTCTGCCCTTAGACGTGGCGTCCGCTTTCCACCCATTGCGGACGTTGGCACCTTGCGCAACGGTTAGTCTAAAGCACGCTCCGCAGAGGGAACCGTAATGTCGGCCAACACGACCGGCCTAGGTGGGACAGTTCGCTACTTCACCGGCAGTGCGGCGGTTGGACTGCTGTCCGCCGTGCTTGCGGGGGCATGCCTTCTCCTCCTATCCCCCGTCTTACTTTCAGATTGGTGGACGTTGGCGGTCTCAGCAGCGGTGGCTGTCGGTGTGCCCCTGCTCTTTGCAGTAGCCTGGCCGGAGCTACGCCTCCGCGACCGCCTCGTCGGCGCAGTGATCGGCGTAGCAGCGAGCCTTGGCGCAATCTACGCGATACTTCTTTGGATTGAGCGGGCGCACCACCAGAGCTGATCCGCGCGAGAGTCCGCTTTCCACCCATAGCAGACTCTCCGAACGTCTGCTTTCGGCAAGGACCGAGGCGCCGCCCCAGCGCGGCCAGGAAAGAAAAAGGCCCCGGATCGCTCCGGGGCCTTGGTCGGTTCGCTGTGCGCCGATCCTATTCGCGGCTGCCGAAGATGCGCAGCAGGAAGAGGAACAGGTTCACGAAGTTGATGAACAGGCTGAGCGCGCCGAAGGAGGTGGCGACGCTCATGGCGCTGCGGTCGCCGCCGAGCTCGTAGTAGGTGAGCTTGAGGCGCTGGGTGTCCACCGCGATCAGGCCGGCGAAGATCAGCACGCCCGCGAAGG
>NZ_JANJTL010000124.1 GCF_024711105.1 Brevundimonas sp.
CGTGCTGGAGCAGGGCGTCGTCGTGGGTGAGCCGGTCGTCCGGCTGCTCCATGGCGGGTTCCGGGGGGCGCGACGCGGGGCAGCCGTCGGTGTCCTCGGGGCGCGGGCGAGCCCGTCGCAGGCGGCCAAGGCCGGCGGACAGCAGGCGCTCGCCGGCGCGGCCGGCGAGCGCGGCGCCGGCCACGGCGATGGCGCAGGCGTGCTCGGCCTCGTCGCCCGGGTTTCGCGGAAGGCGGGCGAGGTGCCGCGCCTGGCGGGCCAGCAGGTCCGCCAGACGCTCCCGGTCCGCCTCGGACGCCGAGGCGGCGATCCGGCGCGCGGCGCAGGCCAGGTTGTAGACCCGGCGCGGCAGGCACTCGCGGCCCCAGGAGAAGGCGTTCCAGCGGCCGAAGATCTCGGCCCAGCCGAAAATCAGGCGCAGCGCCTCGCGCAGACCGCGCTCGCCCGAGGCCATGAGGTCCGGGAGCCAGATGAAGCGGTGGAGTTCGACCGCGAAGCGCCGGGTGGGGCTGGGGCGATCCCAGGGATCGCCCACCGAGCCGACATCCAGCACCGAGCCGGCGATGATGAATCGGCCCGTGGCCGTCGAGCGGCCGACGTTGGGGTCGGCGGGGCGGAAGTCGCGCGGGGCGGCGGCGAAGCCCTCAGCGCGCGGCATGGACAGGGTCCAGACATAGCCGGGCGCCCCGAACACCTCGGCGCCGAGCTGGCGGGCGCTCAGCCGGGCGGCGGCGGCCAGCCAGGGCAGGCGCGGCAGCTTGGGCGTGCTGATCGCCGGAAGGCCCGGGCGGCTGTCGGACGCTTCACTCACGGGCCGGTCAGGCTCCCTTGAGCGTTGCGATGTTGGCGGCGTAGGCGCTCTGCCCGCCCCGGAAGACGGCGGTGCCGGCCACCAGCGCGGTGGCGCCCGCGCTGACGCAGGCGGCGGCGTTGGCGGCCGTCACCCCGCCGTCGACCTGGAGGACGGCATCGGAGCCCGCGGCGTCGAGCCGGGCCCGCACGGCCTCGATCTTCCTCAGCGAGGCGTCGATGAACGACTGGCCGCCGAAGCCCGGATTGACCGACATGATGAGGACCAGGTCGATATCCTCGATCATCCAGTCCAGCGTCTCGACCGGGGTGGCGGGATTGAGGACCACGCCCGCCTTCGCTCCCAGCTCGCGGATACGGCGCAGCGTGCGGTGCAGGTGCGGGCCGCTTTCGGGATGGACGCTGAGGATGTCGGCCCCGGCGTTGCGGTAGGCCTCCAGCCACGGATCGACGGGCGCGACCATCAGGTGCACGTCGAAGGGCTTGGCGGTGTGGGGCCTGAGCGCCTTCACCACGTCCGGGCCGATGGTCAGGTTGGGCACGAAGTGGCCGTCCATGACGTCGACGTGGATCCAGTCCGCGCCGGCTTCGTCGATGGCGCGGACTTCCTCGCCCAGCCGGGCGAAATCGCTGGCCAGGATGGACGGACAGATGAGCGGCTGGGCCATGGGCAGGGGATAGGCCGGGTCGCCCTGAGGGGCAACCTCTAGCCGCGTTCCAGGCGAGCGACGAAGAAGCCGTCCAGGCCGCCGCGCTCGGGCCACTGGCCGGGATGAAGGCGGAGCCAGCCCTCCTTGGCCAGGGCTTCGGAGGGCGCGCCCACGGCGTCGGGGTCGGCCGGGGCGAGGGTGAACTCCGGGTGGCGGCGGAGGAAGGCGAGGACCTGGGTTTCGCCCTCCTCGCGTTCGAGCGAGCAGACGCAATAGACCAGCCGGCCGCCCGGCTTCACGCGGGCCGCCGCGGCGTCGAGCAGGCGGTGCTGGACGTCGGCCAGCTTGGCGATCTCGGCCGGGCCGAGCGCATAGAGGGCCTCGGGGTTGCGGCGCAGGGTGCCGGTGGCGGTGCAGGGGGCGTCGAGCAGGACGGCGTCGAAGGTGCGGTCGTCAGCCCACGTCTCGCCGTCGGCGACGACGACTTCGGCTTCCAGGCCCGTGCGGGCCAGGTTGGCGCGCAGGCGGCGCAGGCGCGGCTCGGAACGGTCGAGCGCCGTGACCGTGTCGCCAGAGGCGGCGAGCTGCAGCGTCTTGCCGCCGGGGGCGGCGCAGAGGTCGAGGACAGTCTCTCCGGCCTTGGGCGCCAGCAGGCGGGCGGGGACGGCGGCGGCGGCGTCCTGGACCCACCAGTCGCCGCTCTCGAAGCCGGGCCAGCCGGCCACGTCGCCGCCGCGCCGGGTGCGGACCGTGCCGCCGGGCAGGACCTCGCCCGGCAGGGCTTCGGCCAGGGCCGCCGCATCCGCGGACGGCTTGAGGCTGAGATCGGCGGGCGGCTCGACGCGGGCGTTGAGCGCGATGGCCTGCGCGGCTTCCACGCCGTACTGCGCCGACCAGCGGGCGAAGAGCCAGGCGGGGATGTCGGCCTCGGGCGGCGGCTCTGCGGCCGGCTCCCGACCGAGGCCGCGCAGCACGCCGTTGATCAGGCCCTTGAAGGCGCGCGTCTTGGCGTCGCGTTCGGCCAGTTTCACGGTCGTGGAGACGGCGGCGAAATCCGGCACGTCGAGATAGAGCATCTGGGCCAGGCCGATGCGCAGGAGCGCCCGGACCGGCTCGGGCGGTGGACGCTGAAGCCGGGTGTCGAGGATGCGGTCGAGGGAACCCAGCCGGCGAAGGGTCGCCATCGCGAGCGCGCGGGCGAAGCCGCGATCTTCCGGGCTGAGGGCCCGCA
The DNA here is from genome assembly GCF_024711105.1 of Brevundimonas sp. Taxonomy (GTDB): domain Bacteria; phylum Pseudomonadota; class Alphaproteobacteria; order Caulobacterales; family Caulobacteraceae; genus Brevundimonas. The sequence goes on from NZ_JANJTL010000124.1 coordinate 2,692, forward strand.
TGGCCGGCTCGTTCATGGCCACGTCGAGGCCGCCGCGCCGCGCCATTGCGGCGTCGACCAGGCCCATGGCCGCGATGCGGGCGGGCAGGCCGGAAGCCGCCCCCGAAGCGGGGGCGCTCAAGCGGCTTCGAGGCAGCGCAGCGCCACCTCGAGATTGGCCAGGCCGTCCTCGCCGGTCACCGGCGGCGGGGTCTTGTTGCGGACGCTGGCCAGGAAAGCCGACAGCTCGGCCTTCAGCGGCTCGGCCGGCCAGGTGTGCAGCATGCGCGTCGAATAGGAGCCGTCCGGGGCATAGTCGAAATACTCGGACACCTGGCGCGTCATGAGGTCGGCGACGACGAACTTCTGGCGGGTGGCGACCTGCAGGATGCGCGCCTTGTAGGGCGTGACCCAGTTGGTGTTGATCTGGGCGATCACGCCACGGTCGGTGCGGAACTGGAGCAGCGCCGTGTCCTCGCGGTCGGCGTGGGTGCGGGCCAGCTGCGGCTGGACCTCGACGATCTCGGAAGCCGTCAGGTGGCGGATGATGTCGATGTCGTGGACGGCCAGGTCGATGACCACGCCCACCTCGCCCATGCGCGGCGGGAAGGGGCCGACGCGGGTGATCTGGACCGAGATGATGTCGTCCTGGGCGATGGCCCGCTTGACCGCCTCGACCGCCGGATTGAAGCGCTCGACGTGGCCGACCATCAGCGTCCCGCCGGATGTCTTCGCAGCCTCGATCAGGGCGCGTGCGCCCGCGAGGTCGGCGGCGATGGGCTTTTCGACGAGGACCGAGATCCCCCGCTCCAGCAGGGCGCAGCCCAGTTCGGCGTGGTGACGGTTCGGCGTGGCGACGACGGCCGCGTCCAGACCGGCATCGATGAAGGCCTGGGCGTCGGTCATCGGCTCGGCGCCATAGGCGCGGGCCGCCTCGGCGGTGGCGGGATCGGGATCGAAGCCGCAGACCAGATCGGCCTCGCGCAGTTCGGACAGGACCCGGGCGTGGTTGCGGCCCATGACGCCGAGGCCGGCGACCCCGACCCTCAGCGGACGTTCCTGATCGGTCACGAGAAGCTCCTCACGGCCGCGATGATTTTGTCCTGGGTCGCCTCGTCGAGGTCGGCGTGCATCGGCAGGCTGATGACCACCTTGGACTTGTCCTCGGTGACCCGCAGGCCCTGCGGGCCCGTCGAATGGCCAGCGTAGGCGGGCTGCTGGTGCAGCGGGATGGGATAGTAGACGGCGGTCGGCACGCCCTGCTCCCTCAGATGGACGGCCAGCCGGTCCCGGTCGGGATGCTCGATGGTGTACTGGGCCCAGACCGACACGCCGCCATCGATGACGGCGGGGACGGCCGTGACGTGATCCTTGAGCTGTTCGTTGTATCTGGCGGCGATGCGGCCGCGGGCCTCGATCTCCTCGGCGAAGACCTTGAGCTTTTCGATGAGGACGGCGGCCTGGATGGTGTCGAGGCGCGAGTTCATGCCGACCCGCATGTTCAGGTACTTGGGATCGTGCTCGAAGGTGCGGTCCTTGAGGTCGCGGGCGACGGCCTTGCCGTGGACGCGGATGGAATCGACCAGCTCGGCCAGGTCGGAATCGTTGGTCAGGACCGCGCCGCCGTCGCCGTAGCAGCCCAGCGGCTTGGCCGGGAAGAAACTGGTGGTGGCGATGTCGGCCCACTCGACCGGGTGCCTGCCGTTGAGCGTGCAGCCGAAACCCTGGGCGGTGTCGGCGATGAGCTTCAGCCCGTGCCGATCGCAGATCTCGCGGATGCGCGGATAGTCCGCCGGCTGGCCGAACAGATCGACCGCGATCACCACCTTCGGCGTCAGCCGGCCTTCGGCCTTCACCGCCTGGATGGAGGCTTCGAGGTGGTCGGGGTCGATGTTGTAGGTGTCGGGCAGGATGTCGACGAAGACGGCCTCGGCCTGGAACCAGGGCACGACCTCGGCGGTCGCGGCGAAGGTGAAGGACGGGCAGAAGACGGCGTCGCCCGGTCCGACCTCCCAGGCCATCAGCGGCAGGGCCAGCGCGTCGGTGCCGTTGGCGCAGCTCAGCGCGTGCTTGGCGTTGCCGAACTGGGCGAGGCGCTGTTCGAACTCGCGGACCTGCGGGCCCATGACCCAGGCGCCGCCCTCGACGGCGGCGAGGATGGCTTCGTTCATGGTCGGGCCGATGCGGCGGCGCTGGGCCTGAAGGTCGATGAAGGCGATGCTCATGGCGGGGGCTTCTAGCAGGTTTGGGAGAGGAAGGCGGCCATCGGCAGCCGGGAGAGATTGTCGCGGGACCAGGGCTCCGACAGGCGGGCCACGCGGGCAGGGCCGGCGGCGCCCAGGGCGCGGGCCTTGTCGGGATGATCGAGCAGGTCGCGCAGTGCGCGGGCGCAGGCGTCGATGTCGGGCTCGGCCCACTCACCGCGATTGTAGGCGCCGGTCGGGTCGCGGACCGGGATCAGACGGTAGGGCAGCAACACGCCGGACTGGTCGTCGATGAACTCGGCCGGGGCCGACCAGCCGGTGGCGATCACGGGCCGGCCGACCGCCATGGCTTCGGCCTGGACCAGGCCAAAGCCTTCGGAGCGATAGGGGCTGAGCACGAGCTCGACCGAGGCCAGCAGGGACCAGAGTTCCAGGGCGGTGAGATGCTCCTCGAGCAGGACGATGTCGGGCCGCTCGGCGGCCAGCGCCTTCAGACGGCGGCCGGCGCCCCGATCGGCGTCCAGCGACACCGCCTTGACCAGAAGCTGGGCGTTCGCCGCCGGCTCGGGAAAGGCGCGGGTCCAGGCCTCGATGGCGCCCCAGGGATTCTTGCGAGCGAAAGCCGAGCGGCCGTCGAACATGACCAGGGCGTGCTGCTTGGCCGGATCGAGGTTGAACCGTTCGGGCGCGGGCGTGATCCCGGCCGGGGCCGAGACCGGGTGCGGCATGACGCGGAGTTTGGCCTTTTCCTCCGGCCGCCCAATGCGGTCGAAGGCGCGGCCCATGGCGTCCGCCACGAAACGGCTGGGGACCCAGACCTCGTGCAGCCAGCGGGCCGTGCGGGCCCAGGACGAGGGCGCCTCGGTCGTCTCCCACGCGAAGTAGCCGATGCGATAGCGATTGACCCAGTCGGCCGGGTCGTGCGCCATCAGGGCGATCTCGGCCTCCGGCGCATTGGCGTGGATCAGCCAGACGCCACCCGGTCCGGCGGACAGCGGCGGCATGGCGCCTGGCGACCAGACCCGCCTCATCGCCGGGCGCAGATGGTGAGGGATGACTTCCAGCCCCGCCCCGGACAGGGCCTCGATCGTCGCCCGGCCCGCGGCGCCGATGCCCAGCACCTCGTCGAGAAAACCGGTGACGATCAGGGGGCCGGGTTTGAGGCCATCCAGGGATGCGGCCGGCCAGCCGCGGGTCCGCGCCGCGCGCACGGCCGCCAGCCCGCCGCGGATCAGCGGCAGGCGGACGGGCAGCGGCAGGGCTCGGATCAATCCCATCCGGGTCGGATCTTCTCGCGCCGGATCGGCGGCCGGGGTGGCGCCTCATAGCAGACTGAGGCAGCGCGACCGTGAATTTCAGTCACCGATTGTTGCAAAGGACAGGCTATAGGCTTGTTTCAGTTGGATAGGCCGCGGGGGCGGCCGGGCGTACGGGGACGAGGACGTGGTTGCGAAGGTCATTCCGGTCATCATGTCGGGCGGGTCGGGCTCGCGCCTCTGGCCCCTGTCGACCGATGCGCGGCCCAAGCAGTTCCAGGCCATCGACGGCGACCTGACCCTGATCCAGCAGACGGCCCTGCGCTTCGCAGGTTCGGACGAGACGGAGTTCCTGCCTCCGGTCATCATCTGCAACGAGCGCCACCTGGAGCTGGTCGAGGCGCAGTTCGCGGCGATCGGCATGCGCCCCTCGGCCATCGTGCTGGAGCCGATGGCGCGGAACACCGCCGCGGTGGCGGGGGTGGCGGCGCTGGTGGCGCGCGAGATCGACCCTGACGCCCTGGTGCTGCTGGCGCCCGCCGACCACGTCATGGGCGCGCCCGAAGCGTTGAGGGCGGCCATCAGCCGGGCGGCCGGCGTGGCGGCCGAGCGGATCGTCACCTTCGGCATCCGGCCCTCGGGGCCGGTCACCGGCTATGGCTACATCAAGCGCGCCGAGGCCCTGGCCGAGGAGGTGTTCCGCATCGACCGCTTCCTCGAGAAGCCGCCGCTGGAGCAGGCCCAGGCCTATGTCGACGACGGCGGCTACGACTGGAACGCGGGGCTGTTCCTGTTCTCGCCCGAGGTCATGGCCGGCGAGATGGCGCGTCACTGTCCGGAGGTGCTGCTGGCCGCCGAGGCGGCGCTGGGCGTGGCGGCGCGGGCCGGCAAGGTGGTCCGGTTGGACGCGGACGCCTTCGGCCGCAGTCCCTCCATCTCGGTCGACCATGCGGTGATGGAGCCGACTGAACGCGCGGCGGTCGCGCCGTGCGATCCGGGCTGGAGCGACATCGGCTCCTGGTCCGAACTGTGGAAGCACCTGCCGCGCGATGCAGCCGGCAACGCCGCGCTGAACGGTTTTTCCGTCGACAGCTCCAACACCCTCGTCTGGGCCTCCGGCGGGCCGCCGGTCGCCGTGGTGGGCCTGGAGAATGTGCTGGTGGTCTCGACGCCGGAAGGCGTGCTGGTCGTCGCCAAGGACAAGGACCAGGACGTCCGCAAGGTCCATCCCGAACTGGCGAAGCTGAAGCCGTCCGAGGGCTAGGCCCGCCGCCAGGTCGCGCCGGTCGGGCCGTCGGTGACGATCACACCGAGGTCGGAAAGTTGGTCACGGATCCTATCGGCTTCGGCCCAGTTTTTGGCGGCGCGCGCTTCCGATCTTTGCGCGACCAAAACGCCTACTCGGTGGAGGAAGCCTTCCTCGTCGGCCTCTGTTCCGAGAACCGAGTGCATCGTCTCCTCAACCGCTGAAATTAGCATGCCATCTCGACCTAATAGAGCTTCGAGCCCCACATCGGCATTCGCGAGATACCCTATTGCCATCCGCGCCGCGTCATAAGGAAGCGCTTGAGCGTGGACCGCAAGATTGCGTTCCCGGTGAGCCATCTTGATGAGCCGCTCGATCTGCTGAAACGCCAATGGCGTGTTTAGGTCGTCTAACAGCGGCCTTAGCCAGTTCGCGGCTTTTGCTGAGCCAGGGACATGGGGTGAAAGATCAATGTCCTCTCTGACACGTCGCAGTCGTTCGAGCATCTCCTGCCACCGCCCGGACGCGACGAATAGTTCACCCACATCCGACGCCATTTGCCGCCAGCGTTGAAGCCGCTCCCTGCCTTCGCGGAGCAATGCATCTGTCCAGTCGAGGGGTTGCCGATAGGGCGCGCTAAGCAGCGCCCATCGAAGCTCCTCGCCGGACCATCGATCTAACAGCTCCGAGATCAGGGTGACGTTGCCCAGGCTTTTGGACATCTTCTCGGCGTCCATCGTCAGGAAGCCGTTGTGCATCCAGTAGTTGGCCAGGGTCGCATGGCCGCAGCCGCAGACCGACTGGGCGATCTCGTTCTCGTGGTGCGGGAAGACGAGGTCGATGCCGCCGGCGTGGATGTCGATCGGGCCGCCGAAGACCGCCTCGATCATGGCCGAGCACTCGATGTGCCAGCCGGGACGGCCCGCGCCCCAGGGCGACGGCCACTCGGGCTCGCCGGGCTTCGACGGCTTCCACAGGACGAAGTCGAACGGGGCCTTCTTGTAGGGCGCGACCTCGACGCGGGCGCCGGCCTCCATCTCCTCGAGGTTCCGCCGGGACAGCGCTCCGTAGGCCGGATAGGAGCCGACATCGAACAGCACGTGGCCGTCTGCCGGATAGGCGTGGCCCTTGTCGACCAGGCGGCCGATCAGCTCGATCATCTGGTCGATATGCCCGGTCGCGCGCGGCTCGAAAGTAGGGCGCAGCACGCCCAGGGCGTCCATGTCGCGATGGAAGATCTCGGTGTAGCGGTCGGTGATCGCCGAGATGGGCACGCCCTCGTCGGCGGCCTTCTTGTTGATCTTGTCGTCCACGTCCGTGAGGTTGCGGGCGTAGATCACCTGCCGGTCCGGATGGAGCCGCTGCAGCAGGCGGAACAGCACGTCGAAGACCACGAACGGCCGGGCGTTGCCGATGTGGGCGTGGTTGTAGACCGTGGGACCGCAGACATAGAGCGTCACCCGGCCGTCCTCGCGCGGCCGGAAGGGCCGCTTTTCGCGCGTCAGGGTGTCGTGGAGCACGAGCGGCACGGGCTTCGTTTCCTTGCAGGCCAGGGGGTCGGCCCCATATAGCGCCTGAACCCGGCGGGCCAACCGCCGAAATCTTCAGTGAAGCGACCTCCCATGGACGGATTCAAGCCCGCGCTCGTGACCACGCCCGCGGCCAATGCGGACCGCAAGCGCCCGAGCCGCGAGCAGGCCCTGGAGGCGGTGCGCACCCTCATCGCCTGGACCGGCGACGATCCTGACCGCGAGGGTCTGATCGACACGCCGCGCCGCGTGGTCGACGCCTATGGCGAATGGTTCGAGGGCTACCAAGCCGATCCGGCCAAGGAGCTGTCGCGCGTCTTCGAGGACGTGCAGGGCTATGACGACATGGTCCTGCTGCGCGACATCGAGGTCGAGAGCCACTGCGAGCACCACATGGCGCCCTTCCTCGGCAAGGCGGTGG
>NZ_JANJTL010000149.1 GCF_024711105.1 Brevundimonas sp.
GTCGGCGTCGACCTGACCGGCGAGATCGCGGGCTTCCGCGGCCGGCGCCACGCCGGCGTGGTCGACCTCGACAAGGTCGACGGCCACGATCCCCGCGACTTCTGGGAGCCGCTCACGCCGCGCGGCGGCGAACTGCTGCTCGACCCCGGCGAGTTCTACATCCTAGTCTCCAAGCAGCCGACCGAAATCCCGGTCGACCAGGCCGCCGAGATGCTGCCGATCGATCCCTCGGTGGGCGAGTTCCGCGTTCACTACGCCGGCTTCTTTGACCCGGGCTTCGGCGTCGACGAGGCGCACGGCAAGGGCTCGCGGTCGGTGCTCGAGGTGCGCAGCCACGAGGCGCCCTTCCTGCTCGAGGACGGCCAGACGGTGGCGCGGCTGGTCTATGAGCCGATGACTGAGCGGCCCGCGCGCCTCTACGGCGAGGGCGGCTCGCACTATCAGCGCCAGGGGCTCAAGCTTTCCAAGCACTTCCGCGCCTGGCCCGACCGCGGCTGACGAGCCGCGATCCGCGCGCTCGAGTCAGATAGCCAAGCATGCCAGACTTTTTGTCTAGCACACTTGACACTCTCGTGGACGGACCTGTAAAGGAGCCTTGTCCTAATGACAAAGGAGATTGTCATGACTGTCGAGAACCGCCGCCGCCTGAGCGCCGCGCAGCTGTTCGGCCTGACCCTGGTCCTGGCTCTGGTTTCCGGCGGCGTTCTGGGCGCGCTGGGCGCGGGCGAGGACGCCAGCCCGGTTCCCGACGTGGTGACCGGCGCCCTGATGCTGGGCCTGGCCGTCGGCGTCCTGTGGGCTTGCCTGGCCTACTGGCGCCGCCTCGATGAAGCCGCCCGCGAGGCTCACAAGTTCGCCTGGTACTGGGGCGGATCAGCGGGTCTCGGCGTGGCTGGCCTTGCCATCGGCTATCTGGCCGGACTGGGTGAGACGGCTGACCTGGGCTGGCTCGGTCTGGACGGGTCCGCCTCGAGCTATCTGATCGTCGGCGCCCTTCTGGTCGTGGCGGCCCAGGTCGTCGGCTACGTGCTCGTCTGGGCGGGGTGGTGGCTGTGGAAGGGGCGCTGATCATGCTGAACCGCCTCAAGGTGCTGCGCGCCGAGCGAGATTGGAGCCAGGCCGACCTGGCGGATCGACTCGGAGTCTCGCGTCAGACCGTGAACGCCATCGAGACCGGAAAGTACGACCCGTCCCTACCGCTCGCCTTCAAGATCGGCCGAGTCTTCGGTCAACCCATCGAAACCATCTTCCTGGACCAGGAGGCCGCGTGATGTCAGTCGCTGAAAATGCTTCGCCGAGATGGAAGAAGGCCGCCGGCCTTATCGCCCTCGGTCTTCTGGGCGCCGCCGTCGGCGCCGGTCTGGTGACCTTCACCGAGGGCCGTTTCAGCTCCTGGGAGGACGAACTCAACTTCTTCCTCGGGGCGGTGCTCGTCCTCATGGCGCTGGTGACCGGAGTGCTCATGGCGGCGCGCCCGGCCTCCACGCCGAAAGGGTTCGGAGCCCTGCAGATCGCGGTGCTCTGCCTGGCCGGCGCCATGCTCATGCTTCCCATCCTGGCGCCGGCCGAATGGCAGTCGCCCTGGGTGTTCGGCGCGGTGATCGGCCTGCTGATCGTCCAGAGCGTCCTGAACCTGATCCTCTGGAACCGGTCAGACGAATTGATCCGCCGGGTCACCGGCGAAACCAGCGCCCTTTCCTTCTGGGTCCTCCAGGGCGCGCTCCTCGTCTACGCCTCGGCCGAGCGGCTGGGGCTCGTCGAAACCATCAGCGGCTGGGGCCTCCTGGCCATCCTGATGTCCGTCTACCTGCTGGCCTCCATGGTCGCGGCCTGGCGACGCGGGCTGACCTGACCTCGCCTTCTTTCTCCCTCATCTCCTCACTCCCGAAAGGATCCCCCATGTCCATCGTCAATCAGATCAAGTCCGCCGGTGCGCGCCTGTCGCGCTACGCCGCCGGCGCGGCGCTCGGCCTTGGCCTCGTCGTCGGCCTGGCGCCGGACCCCGTGCTGGCCGCTCGCCTGGCGGTCCAGGAGACGCCCACGGTCGCCGATCCGGCCATCTGGGTCATCCGCGACGCGGATTCGACCATCTATCTGTTCGGCACCGTCCACCTCATGCGCCCCGGTCTCGACTGGATGACGCCCAAGGTGCGCGACGCCTTTACCTCGGCCGACGAGCTGTGGCTCGAACTCGACGATCCTTCCGACCAGGCCGCCGCCGTCCCGCTGGTCCAGCAGTACGGCATTTCGCCCCAGACGCCGCTGTCGAGCCTGCTGACCGCCGAGGAGTTCGCCACCCTCGACACCGCCGCCCGCTCGATGGGCCTGACGGGCGCGGCGATGGAGCCGATGCGTCCCTGGCTCGCCGGTCTGACCCTGTCGATCGCGCCTCTGACGCGCGCCGGGTTCGACCCCGCCGCCGGGGTCGACGTCATGCTCCGCGCCCAGGCGACCGAACGCGGCCTGCCGATCCGCGGCCTGGAGACCATGGAGCAGCAGATTCGCTTCTTCGCCACCATGAGCGACGCGGACCAGCTGGCCTTCCTGCGCCAGACGCTGGAGAGCTACGAGATCGCCGCCGAGATGCTCGACCAGCTCGCCGATCGCTGGACGGTCGGTGACATGGACGGCCTTTTCGCCCTGGGCGGCGCGGAGCTGTCCACCCAGTCCCGCAGCTTCTACGACATCCTGCTGACGAACCGGAACGCCGACTGGGCCCGGCAGATCCAGGAAGAGCTGGCCGGGTCTGGCGAGGTCTTCATCGCCGTCGGCGCCCTGCACCTGGCCGGCCCGGACAGCGTCCAGGAGCAACTGGAGGACCTCGGCATCCGGGCCGAGCGTCTCTGAGCCGACCCACCCCGAAAGAGCGCGCGCCGGTCCCCGACCGGCGCGCGTTTTCCGTTGAGAGCGCCGCGGCCGCCCCCTATGGTCCGCCCACCTCCGGCGCGGGCGTAGTTCAGAGGTAGAACGTCAGCTTCCCAAGCTGAATGTCGTGGGTTCGATTCCCATCGCCCGCTCCAGTGCTTCCTCAGACGCCCGATAGCGGTCCCAGGCTTCTTCCAGCCGGATCATGTTCATCGGCGGCCTGCGCAGGAACGGCTCGTTGGAGTGGAAGTGGCCCGACCCTTCGACGATGCCGGTGTTCACCGCGGCGGGCCGAGGCGTGCGGCGGTGGAGCATGCGGCGCTCGGCGGTGAGGAGCGCAATGGTGGCGTCCCACGAAAAGAACTTGCCCAGGACCTTGAGGACGTCGCGCTTGGGCGTGCGGTCCAGCCGGTCGCGGACTTCCGGCGTCAGCCGCCGTGCGACCTCGGCGACGTAGTTGGCCTCGCTGAGAAGGAACAGACGGCGCAGCTCGGGCAGGATGTCGTGGACGCGGTCGCTGTGCGCCGCCCACGCCCTACCCTGGAAACGGGCGAAGTCGAGGTCCTCGGGCGGCTCCAGGCCGAAGTGGCAGCCATAGACTGAGAACACCTCGGGCCGGTCGCGCACGGCGTCGAGCCCAGCCTCCATGGCCGCCAGCCCGCCGGCCAGAGGGAAGCAGTCGTCTTCCAGGATGATCAGCCGGTCATGCCGCTCAGTGAGATGCTCCAGCGCGTTAAGCATCTGTCGCGCCATGCCGCGGTGGCCGAGATGGGCGCGGATTTCGGCCACGGGGTAGGCATGCGCCACCTCGGCGCAGATCGCGTTCGCCGTGCCCAGATCGGCGCGGCTCTGGGTGCCGTCAATCCAGACGTGGACGTCCTCGATCCGCCCCTGAAGCTGGATGCTGTCCAGCACCGAGCGCAAATGTTCAGGCCGGTTGAAGGCCAGCACGAGGACGGCCGAGCGGCCGTTTGGTCGATGAAAATCCGCTGTATCCGCCACGCGTGCCTCCCCGACCCCGGAAGCGAGCCCACCGGGCGCCCGGCGGCAAGCAAGCGTGACGGGAGTCCGGCTCCCGCCACGCCCGCCGATTGAGCCCTAGTGCGGCTTGAGCACCACCTTTGTCCACTCGTTGGGATTGTCGTGGAAGTTCTTGTAGCCCGTGGCGGCTTCTTCCAGCGGCAGGCGGTGGCTGATCAGGTCGGTGGTGTCGATCTTGCCGTCGAGGATCATCTGCAGAAGCTCGGGCAGGTATTTCTGAACGTGGGTCTGGCCCGTCTTGAGGGTCAGGCCCTTCTCCATGAAGGCGCCGATCGGGAACTTGTCACCGATGCCGCCATAGACCCCCGGCACTGAGACGCGACCGCCCTTGCGGCAGGCCATGATCGCCTCGCGGAAGACGTGCTGCCGGTCGGTGCCGAGCTTGGTCTCCTGCTTGACCGCGTCGATGATGTTGTCGGGCGAGAAGCCGTGGGCCTCCATGCCGACGGCGTCGATGCAGGCGTCCGGGCCGATGCCGGCCGTCATTTCGCGCAGGGCTTCGCGAACCTTGACCTCGTGATAGTTCAGCACCTCCGCGCCGTTCTTCTTCGCCAGGGCCAGTCGGTTCGGCTGGTGATCGATGGCGATCACCCGGCCGGCGCCCTGCAGGAAGCAGCTTTTGATGGTGAATAGTCCCACCGGACCACAGCCCCAGACGGCGACGGTGTCGCCCGGCTCGATCTGGGCGTTCTCGGCGGCCATCCAGCCGGTCGGGAAGATGTCGGTCAGGAACAGGACCTTCTCGTCCTCGATCCCGTCGGGCACGGCCATCAGGCCAACGTCGGCGTAAGGCACGCGGGCGTATTCCGCCTGGCCGCCGGCGTAGCCGCCGGTCAGGTGCGAATAGCCGAACAGGCCCGCCGTCGTGTAGCCGTAGGCGATCTCCGCCATGTCGGACTTGTCGGCTGGATTGGAGTTGTCGCAGCCTGAATACTGCTGCTTGCCGCAGTGGAAGCACTGACCGCAGGCGATGACGAAGGGCACCACGACCCGCTGGCCGGGCCGCAGATCGGTGACCCCGGGGCCCACCTCCTCGATCACGCCCATGAACTCATGGCCCAGGATGTCGCCGCGGTGCATGCCGGGGATCATGCTGTCGTAAAGGTGCAGGTCCGAACCGCAGATGGCCGTCGAGGTGATCCGCACGATCGCGTCACGCGGATTGACGATCCCGGGATCCGGGACGTTCTCGACCCGCACGTCGTGCTTTCCATGCCAGGTGACAGCGCGCATCAGTGCTTTCCTTGTTCGTTTTCAGAGGTCATCCCGCCACGCGGCGCGGCCGGTCCGGCCTCGGAGGTCGGGATCTCGCCCGTCTCCATCAGCTGCTTGAAGCGGCGCAGGTCGCGGCGCGCCTGGATGCGCGGCTCGCGCTGCATCACCTTGGCGACGACCTTGCCCACCGTCCCCATCGGCGGGTCGTAGCTGACGAACAGACGGACCTCCGTGCCGCGTCCGAAGGCGTTGTCGCGAAACTCGACCCAGCCTTCGTGATCGATGTCGGAGCCATCCGTGGACGTCCAGGCGATGTACTCGCCCGGCCGCTCGTCAGTGATCTCGGACGTCAGCTCGATATCGCTGCCGCCGGGCCCGGCGATGATCCAACGCGAGCGGCCGGATTCCATCACCTCGACGGTCTTCACATTCTGCATGAAGCGAGGGAAGCGGGTGAAGTCCCGCCAGAAGTCGTACAGCTCCTGCCGCGGGCGATTGATCATCACCGCGCGGACGCTGGCCGCCTCGTGCTCGCCCTCGCGGCTGTCCTTGTCGATATAGGCGGTGGAGACGACGTCGGCGTCGGTGCTCTGGGGTTCGGGCATGGCGGTCCTCGGTGACTGAAAGAAAAAGGGCCCGCCGGGGGCGGGCCCTTGCTCTCTCGGCCAACCGTGGGGACCTAGCCTTCGTTCCCGCCGTCTTGGCCCATACCTTCCTGAAGCTGCTCGGCGCGCCGGTGGTGCATCTCGATCGGCTCGATGACCATCTGGGCGTGCTGGGCCAGCTGGGGGTGTTCCTCACTGTCGGCGAAGCCGCGATGCAAGGCGAGCGCCTCTTCGTGGGCGGCCACCTGCTGGGCGATGTAGACGCGGTCGAACTCCTCGGCCGAGGAGGCGGCGCGCAGGTTATCGAGCATGCCCTGCCGGCGCTCGTCGAGCTCGGTCGGAACGGTTTCGCCCGCGGCCTGGGCGGCGGACTGCAGGCGCTGGGAGGCCGCCTGGTGGTCGTTCTTGATCATCTGGGCCAGTTCGCGGACCTGGGCGTTCTCCGTGCGCTCCAGGGCCATGTCGGCGGCCTGGATCTCGTACATGTCGCCCATGGCGGCGTTCATGACATAGCCCTCGACCGTCTGGCCGGCGGTCATGGCCGACACGGAGCCGACCGCCTCGGACGTGGCGTCCTGCACCGCGTTCACCGGGTCGGACTGGCCGGGGTTCTCCTGGTTGTTGCAGGCCGAGAGCGCGAGCGCGGCCGCGCCGCAGGCGAGCAGGGTCAGTTGAGTGGTTCGCATGTTGGAAGGCTCCTCCGTTGGTTCGGCAGAAACCGGCCATCACGCGCTTGTGTTCCCCTTGGGCGGGCGGCCGACACATGAAAAAGGCCGGGGTCGCCCCCGGCCTTTTCCGTTCCTGAAGTGAACCCTCCCCTAGAAGGAGAAGGTGACCTCTACGCCGCCCTGATGGCTTTCATAGGCCTCGCCGATGCGGCCGCGGTAGCCGACCGAGACTTCGGCGATCCCGAAGCGCGTCGACAGCCCGGCCCCAAGCAGAGTCTGTCCGCCGTCCGGATCACTCGCTTCGAGATGGAGCGGATGGGCCGTGTTGCCTGCCAGGCCCACTGTCACCTCGTCGCCGTCATGGCTGAGCACATCGCGGTAACCCGCCTCGGCCCAGAAGCCCATGCCGCCTGAGCCGCCCTGCAGGCGAAGAACCGCCTCGGCCGACACGGAGTCGACGCCACGCGCGGCGACCTGGTGCTGGGCGCCGAAGGCGTTCTCCTCGACGTAGCCATCGACCTCGGTCGACACCCACGACAGGCCGGCGCGCGGGATGATGGCGATCCCGCCCATGTCGAAGTTCATGCCGGCTTCCAGCTTCGCGCCGGCGCTGGTCCCCTGTGTCGAGGACTCCGCCACGACGCCCGCGGTCGCGGTCTGCCGCATGATGTCCTCATACTGGTCCCAGCTGTAGCCGGCGGCCGCGTTGAGGAAGAACTGATCCCAGCGCCAGCCCGCATAGACGTCCAGCGAGGCGCCTTCGGCGGTGAAGTTCACCAGGCCCAGCTCCGCGTCGGCGGTGCGGACCTGGAAGGCGGCGCCCGCGCGCATGCCGCCATGCGTGCCTTCCGCGCCGACAATCAGCCCCGAGCCGGTCAGGTCGCCGCCGGGGATGACGCCCCGCGCGTCCAGCTCGCTCTGGTCGTAGGTCGCCCCGATATAGATGCCGCCGTGGGACTGGTGCTCGCCATAGCCGAGCCGTCCCAGCACCGCGTCCATGCCGTCAGCGCGGGCGCGCCCGCCGATCTCGGCCTGTACGGCGGAGTGGGCGCCGAAGTTCAGGTAATACAGGTAGTCCGTCGCCACGCTGGCCACGAGCCGGTGGCCCGCCGCGGTGGGGTGCACGCCGTCCCAGAAGACATAGCTGTCGGGTGACGAGCACACGGTGACGCCGACGAGGCAGGACTGGGTCACGTTGGAGAAGCCGAACCGGCCGGGCGCGCTGAGCAGCACGTTGAAGGCGCGGTTGACGTCCATGAAGATGACGTTGGAGTTCGGATTGGCCGCCGCCTGGGCGCTGACCTGGGCGAACAGGGCGGCGTTGAAGGCGTTGGTGGCGTGGGCCGCCAGTCCCTGGGCCGGACCGCCCGCGAACTGCGGGGTGGTGGCCAGGTTGGGAAGGTTGGCGACCAGGATGGTGCCCGCGCCGGCGTCCGACACCTGATTGATCATGAAGCCCATGTCGGCCGCCGACGCGACCGAGACCCCGGCGATGTAGCCGAAGGGATCCGGCTGGGCGCCCGCCGTCGGCAGGCCCTGGAAGATGTTGTTAGCGCCGCCCCAGATCGTCACCAGGTCGTCGCTATCGAACGTGCCGCCGGCGCCGAGATAGTTGGTGATCTGCTGGCGCATGCCGGTGGGGAAGCCCACCAGGTTATCGGTGCGCGCGCCGCCGTAGGCCGAGTTGTAGCTGCCGGCGACCGAGCCGCCCACGCGGGCCTGGGTCCAGCCGAGGAGCTCCACCCACACCGGCCCGTTCGAGAAGCGGCCCTGATAGTAGGGTGGCGAAGTCGGACTGGTGTTGCCGGTCGCGGCGTAGAGGTTGCCGTTGTCCGACAGGCTGTCGCCGAACGTGATGATCCGGCCGTAGGTCTGGGCCGAAGCGGCGCCGGCCGTGGCCAGGCCGATGGCGAGCGCCGAGGCCGCCAGAATGAGCTTGGTGCGCATGATTCCCTATTCCTCCGAGACCGTCTGATCAGCGGCCTTGGGGCCACTGTGGACCCTTGTTCGGCGCTGACAAGATGCCGTTGCGGAAGCTTCGGGAGAAATCCGGCGGTCTGTAGCCGGAAGGTCGCGCCGGCCTTAGGGGCCGACGTCGCGCGGGTCGTCGCTGCCGTCATCCACCGGGCGAGGCAGGCTGATGGCGATGCCGAGCGCCTCGGCCAGCCTGCGGTCGCGGTTGTAGACGTCCTCGCGGAAGGCGACCGAACCCTGGCCGGTCACGAAGGCCGTCCAGTAGAGCAGGCGCACGGAGATCTCCCGCCCGGTCTGGACCCTAGTCGTGTCGCCGGCGTCCAGGGCCGTATCGAAGATGGCCAGTTGCTCGGGCGCCGGCGAAAGCAGCAGCCGCGCGAAGTCGACCGCGTTCTCGACGCGCACACAGCCGTGGCTGCGGTGGCGGTAGGCGTTGCGGAACAGGGCCTTGGCCGGGGTGTCGTGTAGGAAGATGGCGTAGCTGTCGCGCAGCTCGAACTTGACCAGACCAAGCGCGCTGTTTGGGCTGGCGCGCTGCACGACGGTTCCGTTGACGACGTACATGTTGTTGGCGGCGAGGTAGCCCGCGCCGCGTGGCAGGATCTCGTTGCGCGCGATCGAGGCCGGCACGTACCAGGGCGGATTGGCGACCACGGAGGCGAACGGCCGCTCCAGGCTCGGCGTCTGGTTGGCCGGCGTGCCCACCACGACCCGGTTGGAGTGAACCGGCCGGCCCTCATGCCAGTAGACCATGATGGCCGCGGCCGTGTTGACCTCGATCCGCTCGGGATTGAGTTCGCGCTGCAGCCAGCGGCGGCGTTCGAGATTGAGCGCGATCTGGCGGGCGCGGTCCTCGGCCGAGGCGCTGAGCGCGGCCATGGTGCCCTGGCCGATGACGCTGTCGGACACCAGGCCGTGGCGGACCTGGAAGCGGCGCACACCGCCCTGGATCACGTCGTTATAGATGGTCCCGTTGCGGTCCATCGTGGCGAGCTCTGCGGCCGAAAGGTCCCCCTCGGCCGCCAGGCGGGCGATCAGGGCCGGGATCCGGCTGTCGGTGTCGCCTGGTCGGATCGGGCCGGTATTGGG
Source organism: Brevundimonas sp. (assembly GCF_024711105.1). Taxonomy (GTDB): domain Bacteria; phylum Pseudomonadota; class Alphaproteobacteria; order Caulobacterales; family Caulobacteraceae; genus Brevundimonas. The sequence continues at coordinate 9,458 of NZ_JANJTL010000149.1, forward strand.
GAAGTTCGGCCAGCCGCCTTCGAGCGCGAGGTTGCGGTAGCGGATGTAGCCGGCGGACAGGTTGGTGTAGCCGATATCGGTCGGCGCCTGGGACGTCAGCCATTCCCGCAGGCGATTCGACGCCAGGGCCTGGGCGAGCCCCAGGCCGAGCGCCGGACGGTTGCGTTCCATGGACCACAGGTCCTCGACCGTGGTCGGGTCGACCTGACCCTCGGCCAGCACCTTGGCGTAGGTGAGCGCCGCGACCGTAAGGCGCATGTCGGCCCGCGACGGGTCCGATACGGCGTCCACCGGATCGAGATAGTCGGCGGCGTCCAGGCCATGGCGATCGGCGCGGGCGATGGCGCGGCCTAGTGCAGTGACCCGCTCTGGCGTCCAGGCCGGTCGCCACCCCATCGCCTCGTAGAAGCTGCGGATGTCGCCCTGAAGCGCCGTCGGCTGGCCGGCTAGCTGGCTTTCGAAGCTCTGATAGAAGGCGCTGTCGGCGCCGGGCGTCTGCGCCCGCGCGCTTGTCGCCACCAGCGCCGCCAGCGTCGCGCCGAATGCCATTTCACGTCGGTTGAAGGCCATGGGTGTTCCGCTCGCAGGGCCCTGAGCCGGGTCCGTTCGGACTCTAACTTAACGACGTTCAAGGCGACAAAAAAGCGCCGGTCGGACCGACCGGCGCCTTCTGTGGCTTCGTTGCAGCGGGACCGTGGTCCCGCGCGGTCACTTCTTGAGGAAGCCGCCGAACTTGTTGGTGAAGCGGGACACGCGGCCACCCCGGTCCAGCAGGTGCTGGTTGCCGCCCGTCCAGGCCGGGTGGGTGTTCGGATCGATGTCCAGGTTCAGCGTCGCGCCTTCCTTGCCGTAGGTCGAGCGCGTCTGATAGGTCGTCCCGTCCGTCATCACCACGGTGATGAAGTGATAGTCGGGGTGGATGTCCTTTTTCATCGGCCTTCTTACGTCCCGGCGGCGATCATATCGCTGCGAAAATGAAAAGCCCGCCGGGTTCCGGCGGGAAGCCGGGGTCCATACACGGACCGGCCCCAGGAGGCAAGAGCGCCCATGAGCCAGGCCGACCCGTCCGGCGGATTGTCCGAGCGTCCATCCACGGGCGCGCTGCTGGTCGAGCAGATGTCCGAGGCCGCGGGACGGCGGGAGCGCAAGCGCGACCTGCGGCCGCTGGGGCGGCTGATTCCGTTCGCCATGGCGCACAAGGCGGACCTGCTGCTGTCCCTGATCTTCCTGGTCCTGGCGACCATCGCCTCCCTGTCCCTGACGGTGGCGGCGAGGGGCGCGATCGATCACGGCTTCGAGGACGGCGGCGCGCAGATCGACCGCTGGTTCCTCCTGCTGGGGGCCAACGCCCTGTTCCTCGCCGCGGTGACGGCGGCGCGTTATTTCTACGTGACCAAGACCGGCGAGCGGATGGTCGCCGACCTGAGGCAGGCGGTGTTCGGCCATGTGCTGACGCTGGACCAGGCCTTCTTCGCCAACATCCGGACCGGCGAGGTGCTGTCGCGCCTGACCACCGACATCCAGATCGTCGACACGCTCCTGACCACCTCGGTCTCCTATTCCCTGAGAAACATCCTGATGCTGATCGGGGCGACCGCCATGCTGGCGGTGGTCAGCCCCAAGCTGACCGGCCTGGTCATGCTGATCGTGCCGCTCCTGATCGTGCCCCTGTTCGTCTATGGCCGGCGGGTGAGGGCCCTGACGGTGGCGTCGCAGGACCGCTTCGCCCAGGCGGTGGGCTTCGCCGGAGAGAGCGTCGAGGCGCTGGAGACGGTTCAGGCCTTCGGGCGGGAACGCACGGCGTCGGCCCGCTTCGCCGGAGCCGTGGACGAGGCCTTCGGCGCGTCCCTGAAGCGCATGCGCGCCCGCGCGGTGATGACCGCGGCCATCATCCTGGTGATGTTCGGCGGCGTGACCCTGGTCCTCTGGCTGGGCGCGCGCGACGTGCTGGCGGACCGGATGAGCGAGGGGGCCCTGATCCAGTTCGTGCTGCTGGCGGTCTTCGCCGCGGGCGCGGTGGCGGCGCTCGGCGAAAGCTGGGGGGACGTCCAGAAGGCGTCCGGCGCCATGGCCCGGATCGAGGAGCTGATGCGCGCCACGCCCGCCGTCGCCGCGCCGTCCGACCCGGTCGCCCTGCCTGAGCCGGCGCGCGGCGAAGTCGAGCTTCGCAGCGTGGACTTCGCCTATCCCGGCCGCCCGGACCTGCCGGCGCTGAAGGGCTTCGGCCTCGTCGTCCGGCCCGGCGAGACGGTGGCCCTGGTGGGCCCGTCGGGCGCGGGCAAGTCGACGGTCTTCCGGCTCCTGCTGCGCTTCTATGATCCCGACAGCGGCGCGGTGCTGATCGACGGAGTCGACATCCGCCAGGCCGATCCGGAGGCCGTGCGTGGCAGGCTGGCCTGGGTGTCGCAGGAGGCGCCGCTGTTCTCGGGCTCCGGCGCCGAGAACGTCCGCTTCGGCCGCGAGGACGCCGACGAGGCCGCCGTGCGCGCCGCCCTGTCCGAAGCCCAGGCCCTGCACTTCCTCGAGGTCCTGCCGAAGAAGCTGGACGAACCCCTGGGCGAACGCGGCCGGTCGCTGTCCGGCGGCCAGCGCCAGCGGCTGGCCATCGCGCGCGCCCTGGTGCGCCACGCACCGATCCTGCTGCTCGACGAGGCCACCTCGGCGCTCGACGCCGAGAACGAACGGCTGGTCCAGGCCGCGCTCGACCGCGCCATGAAGGGCCGCACCACCCTGGTCATCGCCCACCGCCTGGCGACGGTGCTGCGCGCCGACCGCATCGTGGTCATCGACGAGGGCCGCGTCGTGGAGGAGGGCGCCCACGCCCAGCTGGTGGCCAAGGGCGGGCTCTATGCACGCCTGGCGGAGCTGCAGTTCCGGGCGGACTAGCGTCCCGGCTTGCTGGTCCACATGGCGGCGTCGGCTTCGGCGAGCCAGGTCTCGGGGTCGTCCTGGTCGGTGAAGGCGCGGACGCCGAAGGCGCCGGCCAGCGGCACCGTCTCGCCGTTCCACGCGAAGCCGTCGGCGGCGAGGCGCTCGATCAGGCTATTGGCCTTGTCGCGGCCGGTGGAGGCGTCGGCGCCGAGCAGGAGCAGGGCGAACTCGTCGCCGCCGAGACGGCCGACGGCGTCGCTCTCACGCAGGTTGGCGGTCAGGATCTCGGCGGTGCGCACCAGGGCGGCGTCGCCGGCGGCGTGGCCCAGCCGATCGTTGATCGCCTTGAAGCCGTTCAGGTCCAGGTAGAGCAACACGGCCGAGGTGCCGTGCCGACGGCAGAAGGCCATGGCCCGGCCCAGTTCGCGCACGAAGCCGCGCCGGTTCAGCACGGGGGTCAGGACGTCGCGCTCGGCCAGCGCCTGGGCGGCCTCCAGCTCGGCCTTCAGGCGGGCGATCTCGGCCTGCAACTGCTCGACGGAGGCTTCGGTCACACGGGCTCCCAGGGGCGCGAGAATCGGCTCGCCGCCCGGCGCGGGGATGATGGCGGCGCTCGGTTGCGGGCGCAACTTCACCTGCCTTTCGCGATCGCGCGACGGGCGGCAAAACCGGACTCCACTTTTGCCTGTCGCGCTCTATGGTGCCGGCCTTTCCGGGGACCCCCTCTCGCGCATGACCCAGACCTCGACCCCTGTGGCCATCATCATGGGCAGCCGGTCCGACTGGCCCACCCTGAAGGGCGCGGCCGACACGCTGGAGGCGCTCGGCGTCGGCTACGAGGCCAAGGTGGTTTCGGCCCACCGCACGCCGGAGCGCCTGTTCGATTTCGCCCGGGGCGCGGCGGACGCCGGCTTCAAGGTGATCATCGCCGGCGCGGGGGGCGCGGCCCACCTGCCGGGCATGGCGGCCTCTATGACGACCCTGCCGGTGCTGGGCGTGCCGGTCGAATCCAAGCTGCAGAACGGCCTCGATTCCCTGCTGTCGATCGTCCAGATGCCGGCGGGCGTGCCAGTCGGGACGCTGGCGGTTGGCGCGGCGGGGGCCAAGAACGCGGGCCTGCTGGCCGCGCAGATCCTGGCCCTGTCGGACACCGCCCTGGCGGGCCGGCTGGCCGACTGGCGCAGGCGCCAGACCGAGTCGATCCCCGAGACCGTCGAGGACTGAGTGACGCTTCCGCTGCCGCCCGGCTCCACCCTCGGCATCATCGGCGGCGGCCAGCTGGGCCGGATGCTGAGCCAGGCGGCCTCGCGGCTGGGGCTGAACGTGGTCATTCTCGATCCGCAGGAGAACAGCCCGGCGGGCCGCGTCTCCCAGGGCCAGATCGTCGCCGCCTATGACAGTCCGACCGCGCTGAACGTGCTGGGCAAGTCGTGCCAGGCGGTGACCTTCGAGTTCGAGAACGTGCCGGCCGCCTCGGTCGAGACCCTGGTCGCGTCCGGCACGGAGGTAGCGCCCGGCGCCAGGGCCCTGGCCGTCGCCCAGGACCGGGTCGAAGAGAAGACCTTCCTAAACTCGATCAAGGTGCCGACCACGGCGTTCGCGGTGATCGACGACCTGGCCTCGCTCAGGGCCGCGGTCGCCTCGCTCGGCGCGCCGGTGCTGCTGAAGACGCGGCGCGAGGGCTACGATGGCAAGGGCCAGGCCTGGATCAAGGCCGCCAACCAGGTGGCCCGCGCCTGGACCGCCATCGGCGAGCGGCCGGCTATCCTGGAGGCCAAGGCCGACTTCGTGCGCGAGCTGTCGGTGATCTGCGCGCGGGGCCGGGACGGTTCGATCGCCGTCTATCCGCTGTCGGAGAACCACCACGAGGGGGGCGTCCTGCGCACGACGCTGGCGCCCGCGAAGGTCGAGGCCCAGACCAAGGCCCAGGCCACCCGCATCGCGCGCCGCATCCTGGAGGGCCTCGATTACGTCGGGGTCATGGGGGTGGAGCTGTTCGAGATGCCGGGCGGGCGGCTGCTGGTGAACGAGATCGCGCCCCGGGTGCACAACTCCGGCCACTGGACCCAGGACGGCTGCCTCTGCGACCAGTTCGAACAGCACGTCCGCGCCGTCGCCGGCTGGCCGCTGGGGCCCACGACGGCGCACGCCCGGGTCGAGATGACCAACCTGCTGGGCGACGAGGCCGGCCGCTGGGCCGAGCTGGCCGCCCGGAAGGACACGGTCGTCCACCTCTACGGCAAGGGCGAACCCCGCCCCGGCCGCAAGATGGGCCACGCCAACCGGGTGATGAAGCTCTAGTCCTCGCGGACCCGCTTCTTGCGGAAGGAGGGGTTCAGGACCTGCTTGCGCAGGCGGATGGACTTGGGCGTGACCTCGACCAGTTCGTCGCTCTCGATGTAGGCGATGGCCTGTTCCAGCGAGGGGCGGCGCGGGGGTGTGAGGCGGACGGCCTCGTCCTTGCCGGAAGCCCGGACGTTGGTCAGCTGCTTGCCCTTGATCGGATTGACGTCGAGGTCGTCCGAGCGGGAGTTCTCGCCGATGATCATGCCCTGGTAGGTCTTCTCGCCGGCGCCGACGAACATGACGCCGCGCTCTTCCAGGTTCCACAGCGCATAGGCCGCGGTCTCGCCGTCGGAGTTGGAGACCAGCACGCCCTTCAGGCGACCCTCGATGGGGCCCTTGTGCGGTTCGTAGTGGGAGAAGACGCGGTTCAGCACGCCCGAACCACGCGTGTCGGTCAGGAACTCGCCCTGGTAGCCGATCAAGGCGCGCGACGGGCAGGCCAGCTGGATGCGGGTCTTGCCGGCGCCGGACGGGCCCATGTCCTTAAGCTCGGCCTTGCGCTGGCTGAGCTTCTCGATGACCACGCCTGTGTATTCGTCGTCGACGTCGATGACGACATCCTCGATCGGCTCCAACCGCTCACCGTTCTCGCCGGTCTGATAGACCACGCGCGGACGGCTGATCGACAGTTCGAAGCCCTCGCGGCGCATGTTCTCGATCAGCACGCCCAGCTGCAGCTCGCCCCGCCCGGCGA
>NZ_JANJTL010000001.1 GCF_024711105.1 Brevundimonas sp.
GACATCGACAACCTGGGCAACCGCCGGGTGCGTTCGGTCGGCGAACTGCTGGAGAACCAGTACCGCGTCGGCCTGCTGCGCATGGAGCGGGCGATCAAGGAGCGCATGTCGTCGGTCGATATCGACACGGTCATGCCGCACGACCTGATCAACGCCAAGCCGGCGGCGGCGGCGGTGCGTGAGTTCTTCGGCAGCTCGCAGCTGTCGCAGTTCATGGACCAGACCAACCCGCTGTCGGAAATCACCCACAAGCGCCGCCTGTCGGCGCTCGGCCCGGGCGGTCTGACGCGCGAGCGCGCGGGCTTTGAAGTCCGCGACGTGCACCCGACCCACTACGGCCGGATCTGCCCGATCGAAACGCCGGAAGGCCCGAACATCGGCCTGATCAACTCTCTGGCCACCCACGCGCGGGTCAACAAGTACGGCTTCATCGAGAGCCCGTACCGCCGCGTCGTCGACGGCAAGGCGACCGAAGAGGTCGTCTACATGTCGGCCATGGAAGAGGCGAAGCACGTCATCGCCCAGGCCAACATCCCGCTGTCGCCCAAGGGCGAGCTGCTGGACGACCTGGCCCAGGTTCGCATTTCGGGCGACGTGACCCTGGCCCCGAAGGCGGACGTCGACTTCATGGACGTGTCGCCCAAGCAGGTGGTGTCGGTGGCCGCGGCCCTGATCCCCTTCCTTGAGAACGACGACGCCAACCGCGCGCTGATGGGCTCGAACATGCAGCGCCAGGCGGTGCCGCTGGTCCAGGCCGACGCGCCGCTGGTCGGCACCGGCATGGAAGACGTGGTCGCCATCGACTCCGGCGCCGTCGTCATCGCCCGCCGCGCCGGCGTGGTCGAGCAGATCGACGGGACCCGTATCGTCGTGCGCGCCACCGAGGAGACCGACGCCTCGAAGTCCGGCGTCGACATCTATCGTCTGTCGAAGTTCCAGCGTTCGAACCAGAACACCTGCATCAACCAGCGCCCGATCGTGCGTGTGGGCGACGTGGTGAAGGCCGGCGACGTCATCGCCGACGGCCCGTCGACGGACCTGGGCGAACTGGCCCTGGGCCGCAACGCGCTCGTCGCGTTCATGCCCTGGAACGGCTACAACTTCGAAGACTCGATCCTGATCTCCGAGCGCATCGTGCGCGACGACGTCTTCACCTCGATCCACATCGAGGAGTTCGAGGTCATGGCCCGCGACACCAAGCTGGGCCCGGAAGAGATCACCCGCGACATCCCGAACGTCGGCGAGGAAGCCCTTCGCAACCTCGACGAGGCCGGCATCGTGGCGATCGGCGCCGAGGTCCAGCCGGGCGACATCCTGGTCGGCAAGGTGACGCCGAAGGGCGAAAGCCCCATGACCCCGGAAGAGAAGCTGCTGCGCGCCATCTTCGGCGAGAAGGCTTCGGACGTGCGTGACACCTCGCTGCGGCTGCCGCCGGGCGTGGCCGGCACAATCGTCGAGGTGCGGGTGTTCAACCGCCACGGCGTCGAGAAGGACGAGCGCGCGCTCGCCATCGAGCGCGAGGAGATCGAGCGTCTCGGCAAGGACCGCGACGACGAGCTCGCCATCCTTGAGCGCAACGTCTACGGCCGCCTGCAGACCCTGCTGGTCGGCAAGAACGCGACCTCGGGTCCGAAGGGCCTGGGCCGCGGCGCGGTCACGGCCGAGAAGCTGGCCGACATCTCGCGTGGCCTGTGGTGGCAGGTGGCTCTCGACGACGAGAAGGCCATGGCCGAGCTCGAAGCCATGAAGCGCCAGTTCGAGGACGCCCGTAAGCGTCTGGACCGCCGCTTCGAGGACAAGGTCGAGAAGCTGCAGCGCGGCGACGAACTGCCGCCGGGCGTGATGAAGATGGTCAAGGTCTTCGTCGCGGTGAAGCGCAAGCTTCAGCCGGGCGACAAGATGGCCGGCCGTCACGGCAACAAGGGCGTCATTTCCAAGATCCTGCCGATCGAGGACATGCCCTACCTGGAGGACGGCACTTCGGTCGACGTGGTGCTGAACCCGCTGGGCGTGCCGTCGCGCATGAACGTCGGCCAGATCTTCGAAACCCACCTCGGCTGGGCCGCGGCGGGTCTGGGCAAGCAGATCGCGAGCCTGCTCGAAGCCTGGCAGAACGGCGGACAGAAGAAGGCGCTCATCGAGCGGCTGACCGAGGTCTACGGCAAGGACACCCCCCTGCCGGACGACGAAGGCGAGCTGCTGGAACTGGCCCGGAACCTGTCGAAGGGCGTGCCCTTCGCGACCCCGGTGTTCGACGGCGCCCACATCAGCGACATCGAGGATCTCCTCGAGGCCGCGGGCCTGAACCGCACCGGCCAGTCGATCCTGTTCGACGGCCAGACGGGCGACCAGTTCAAGCGTCCGGTCACGGTCGGCTACATCTACATGCTGAAGCTGCACCACCTGGTGGACGACAAGATCCACGCCCGCTCGATCGGCCCGTACTCGCTGGTCACCCAGCAGCCGCTGGGCGGCAAGGCGCAGTTCGGCGGCCAGCGCTTCGGGGAGATGGAGGTCTGGGCTCTGGAAGCCTACGGCGCCGCCTACACCCTGCAGGAGATGCTGACGGTGAAGTCGGACGACGTGGCCGGCCGGACCAAGGTCTACGAGGCCATCGTCCGCGGCGACGACAGCTTCGAAGCCGGCATTCCCGAGAGCTTCAACGTGCTCGTCAAGGAAATGCGCTCGCTGGGCCTGAACGTGGAGCTGGAGAACGGCTGATCCGAACCCTAGCCCTCTCCCGCCCGAGGCGGGGGAGGGCGGATCGCCCGCTTTCCCTCAGAG
>NZ_JANJTL010000002.1 GCF_024711105.1 Brevundimonas sp.
CAACAAGTACGGCTGCCGTGAATCGCTGGTCGATGCCATCCGCCGCGGCACCGACGTGATGATGGCCGGCAAGGTTGCCGTGGTCGCGGGCTATGGCGACGTGGGCAAGGGCTCGGCCGCGTCGCTGCGCAACGGCGGCGCCCGCGTGGTGGTCACCGAGGTCGACCCCATCTGCGCGCTCCAGGCCGCGATGGAAGGCTATGACGTCAAGACGATCGAGGACGTCGCGGGCTCGGCCGACATCTTCGTCACCGCCACCGGCAACAAGGACGTCCTGACGGTCGACCACATGCGGGCGATGAAGAACAACGCCATCGTCTGCAACATCGGCCACTTCGATTCCGAGATCCAGATCGCGGGCCTGCGAAACTTCAAGTGGGACGAGATCAAGCCGCAGGTCCACCACGTGGAATTCCCGGACGGCAAGAAGATCATCGTCCTGTCGGAAGGCCGCCTGGTGAACCTGGGCAACGCCACGGGCCACCCGTCCTTCGTCATGTCGGCCAGCTTCACCAACCAGACCCTGGCCCAGATCGAGCTGTGGACCAACAACAAGGCCTATGAGAAGCAGGTCTACACCCTGCCCAAGAAGCTCGACGAGAAGGTCGCCATGCTCCACCTCGAAAAGCTGGGCGCCAAGCTGACCAAGCTGTCGGACGAGCAGGCCGCCTACATCGGCGTGAAGCCGGAAGGCCCGTTCAAGCCGGAGCACTACCGCTACTGAGGGAGCGCGCATGACCGAAGTCAGCGGCATCTGCCCGGCCCGGTTCGCCGCCGTCCGCGAACGGTTCGCCGCTCATTTCGATCTGGGCCTCGAGCTCGGCGCGCGCTTCTCGGTCTGCATCAAGGGGGAGCCGGTCATCGACCTGATGGCCGGCTTTTCCGATCTGGCGAAGACGGCGCCGGTCGGGCCTGAGACGCTGTTTCCGGTCTTCTCCTCCACCAAGGCGGTCGCGGCCCTGATGATGGCGCGCGCGGTCGACGCCGGGCGCATCCGCTATGACCAGCCGGTCGCCGACCTGTGGCCGGAGTTCGCGCAGGCCGGCAAGGACACGATCACGGTCGCCCAGCTGCTGAGCCATCAGGCCGGCCTGCCTGGCTTCGACGAACTGACCGATCCGGATCTCTGGTACGACCGCGAGGCTGTGCTGGCGCGCCTGGCCGCCCAGGCGCCCATGTGGGAGCCGGGCACGGCGTCGGGCTATCACCCCATCACCGTCGGCTACATGGTCGGCGAGCTGTTCCGCCGCGCCGACGGCCGCACGCTCGGCCGGGCGCTGCGTGAGGACCTGGCGGCTCCCTTTGGCCTGGACGTATGGATCGGCTTGCCCGACGCCGAGCACAACCGCGTCGCCCAGGTGCGCAAGCCCACCGCCCTGCCCGACCTCGGCGAGCTGACCGATGTCCGCAAGGCCGCCTTCCTGAACCGAGGCGCCAGCGTCGGCCGCCGCGACGCCCCGGACTGGCGACGGGCCGAGATCCCGTCAGCCAACGGCCACGCCACGTCGCTGGCGCTGGCCCGGCTGATGGCGGTGGTGGCCAACGGCGGGGTGCTGGACCGCGAGGCCGTGCTGTCGTCCCAGACCGTGGCCGAACTGACGAAGAGCCGCATCAGCGGACCGGATCGCGTCCTGCCCTTCGACCTCAGCTGGGCGGCGGGCCTGCTGCGCAACGACGGCCAGGCCATCTTCGGGCCGGGCCGGCAGGCCGTCGGCCACTACGGCTGGGGCGGCTCGGTCACCATGGCCGATCCCGAGACCGGCGTCTCGGCCAGCTACGTCATGAACCGCCAGTCGCCCCACCTGATCGGCGACCCGCGCCCGGTGGCGCTGTTCGAGGCGCTCTACCGCTCGCTCTGAGCCGAGCGGTCCTCGGCCGGATCGTCCAACAGGCCGGGCTCGACCGCCACCACCTTGGCCGCGCGCGAGCGCTTGAGCGCGCCGGCCGCATAGACCGCAGCGCCCAGCCAGATGAAGGCGAAGGAGACGCCGCGCAGCCAGCCGAAGGGCTCGCCTTGGCTGACGCCGATGACGAAGGCGATGGTCGGGGCCAGGAACTGCAGGAAGCCCATGGTCGACAGGGGCATCCGCCGCGCCGCCCAGGCGAACAGCATGAGCGGCAGGACCGTCGCGGGGCCCGCGATCAGCAGCCAGAAGGTCGCCCAGGGCGAGGCGAACAGGTGGCCGGTCCCGTTGGTCTCGATCATCGCCACCCAGATCAGGCCGAGCGGGGCGAGCAGCAGGCATTCGATGAACAGGCCCGACTGGGCGTCGGCCTCGACGCGCTTCCTGATCACCCCATAGGCGGCGAACGAGAAGGCCAGGACCAGCGAGATCCACGGGGGGTGGCCCAGCGCCAGGGCCTGGAGGATCACGCCTATGGCCGCCAGAGCGATCGCCGCCTGGCCGAAGCGGTCGATCCGCTCGCGGAACAGCCAGGCGCCCGCGGCCATGTTGAGCAGGGGATTGAGGTAGTAGCCGAGGCTGGCGTCCAGCGTCCGGCCCGAGTTCACCGCGATGACATATACGGTCCAGTTGACCGCGATCAGCACGGTCGAGACGAGCAGCCAGATCAGGGTCTTGGGTCGGCCGAGGATGGCGCGCACCTGGCCCGCCTGTCGCGCGATCAGGACCAGCAATCCCGCCCAGAACACGCCCCACAGCACCCGGTGGGCCATGATCTCCCACGCGTCCGCGCCTAGGTGGCCCATCTGCTGGAACACCAGCGGGATGAAGCCCCACATGGCGTAGCAGCCCGCCCCGGCGATCAGGGCGGTGGTGGCTTCGGAACGGGCGTGGGGTGTCATGAGCACACAACTCTTCGCCCCGTCAGGGGAGAAGAGGGCCCCGCATGCCGGAGGGCGCAGCCCGGAGCTCCATGCGGGAGATGAGGGCGTTGGCTCGGGCCTGTGGAATAGCCCTCACCTCCCGCCCAATCGCCTCGCGCTTCGCGCTCAGCGTGGCGGGGCCCTCCTCTCCCCTTCGGGGCGAGGAACGTCAGGAACGCCTGCACTCGGGCGGCGGCCACTAGAGGGTGATCGAGCGGAAGCCGGACTTCGGCTGAATGACGCCCTGTTCGTCGAGCAGCTGGGCGATCTGGACCGCGTTCAGCGCCGCGCCCTTCCTCAGGTTGTCCGACACGACCCAGAGGTTCAGGCC
>NZ_JANJTL010000020.1 GCF_024711105.1 Brevundimonas sp.
CCTTCGCCACCCACCTGTTGGAGGGCGGCGCGGACCTGCGTGTGCTCCAGACCCTGCTGGGCCATGCCGACATCGCCACCACCCAGATCTACACCCACGTCGCCGGCGACCGCCTGGCAGAGGTCGTGCGTTCCAAACATCCGCTCGGACGGAAGGGATAGCCTTCTGAACCCCGCTTGCCCCGGCGCGTTCGGGCTTCTAGGTTCCGCCGCCTTTCGTGAGCGCGGTCGCGCTTGTCTCCGGACGCCTTGATGGCCACCCACTATCTCGACTTCGAAAAGCCCATCGCCGACCTCGAAGCCAAGATCGAGGAGCTGGAGGCGCTGTCCGAAACGGCCGGCTCGTTCGAGGCCGAGATCGAGGCGCTGCGCGTGCGCGCCCGCGAACTGCGCGCCGAGGCCTACGCCAACCTCGATCCGTGGCGGAAGACGCAGGTCGCGCGTCACCCGCAGCGGCCGCACCTGTTCGACTATCTCGAGGGCCTGATCACCGAATTCGTGGAGCTGAAGGGCGACCGCCAGTTCGGCGACGATCAGGCCATCGTCGGCGGCCTCGGCCGCTTCCGGGGCCGGCCGGTGGTGGTCATGGGCCACGAGAAGGGCCACGACACCGCCACCCGCCTGAAGCACAACTTCGGCATGGCCCGGCCCGAGGGCTACCGGAAGGCCGTGCGGCTGATGGACATGGCCGAGCAGTACGGCCTGCCGGTCCTGACCTTCGTGGACACCGCCGGCGCCTATCCGGGCCTGGGCGCCGAGGAGCGCGGCCAGGCCGAGGCCATCGCGCGCTCGACCGAGCGCGGCCTGACGCTGGGCACGCCAATGATCGCGACGATCACCGGCGAAGGCGGCTCGGGCGGGGCCATCGCGCTCGCCGCCGCTAACCGCGTGCTGATGCTGGAGCATTCGATCTATTCGGTGATCAGCCCCGAGGGCGCGGCCTCGATCCTGTGGCGCGATGGTTCGCGCGCCAAGGACGCCGCCTCGGCCATGAAGATCACGGCTCCGGACCTGATGGGCCTAGGCATCGTCGATCGCACCATCCCCGAGCCCGAGGGCGGCGCCCACGCCGACCGCGACGCGGCCATCCAGGCCGTCGGCGATGCGCTCGAGGAGGAGCTGGAAGACCTGGATGGACTCACGTCCGATCAGCTGCGCGACCAACGCGCCGAGCGCTTCTACGCCATCGGCCGGCTGTCCTAGGGAACGGACAGGCTTTAGCCCCATTCAAGTCTTGCCGTGGCCGTGCGCCCGGTGGAGCTTCGCGCCATGATCAGATCGACCGCCGCCGCCGCCGTCCTGGGGATCGCCGCCTGCGCTCCGCTCCCGCCGCCTGGGCCTGGTCCCGGCCCGGCAGGGCCCGTGCGCACTTCGACCGGTGATGACTGCGCCATCTTCGCGGCTATCGCACGCGAGCACTATCGGTTTCAGGAGAACCCGCCGCCGCCGCTGTGGAATCCGATCGAGACCGACGATGGCGGCCTCTATCGGCTGACTTGCGACTGGGCGCGGCATGGCGTGCCGATCCGTGAAACCTACGACCCGCGCAGCCCTTCGATGCCAGGCCGCGTGCAGTGGGTGAAGTTCGAGGAGCCGCGCTATGACAGCCGCGGCGCCACGGTGGTCACCGGCATCATGCACGGGCCGCTCGCGGGCATGGGCTACGAATGCGACATGGTCTCGGGCTTCGCCGGCTGGACGGTGCGCGAGTGCCGCAACACCTGGATTTCCTGATCGCCGTTTCCTCCCGGGCCGATAGGTCCTAGATCGTCCCCATGCCTGCCACCGAGAGCCCGGCGGAACTGTTCAAGCGCGCCCTGGCGCACGCCGCCCGCGCGCTCGCCGAAAAGCCGGACATGGAGGTCGCCTACGGCGGCGAGACCGCCCAGGTGCGCGACGGGATCGCCTATCTCCCGCATCCGCCTCGCGACCTGGCCTCGCCCGAGGCCCAGGCCTTGCGCGGCCAGGCCGACCAACTGGCGCTGCGGGTCGCGCACCATGACGAGGCCGTCCACACCCGCCTGCGGCCCGCCGATCCGGCCGCGGCCCGCGCCTTCGAGGTGGTGGAATCCGCGCGCGTGGACGCTCTGGGGGCTCGAGCGCTGGAAGGCGTCCGCGCCAACCTGACCGCCGCGCTCGAGGCGCGGCTGGCCCGGCCGATGGCGCCGCGCGCCGACAAGACCCCGGCCATGGACGAGGCCCTGGCTCTGATGGTGCGCGAACGCCTGACCGGCGACGCCCCGCCGCCGGCCGCGCGCGAGCGGGTAGAGGCCTTCCGCGCCGAGATCGAGACCAAGGCCGGCGCGGTTCTGGACCAGCTGGAGGCCGTGATCGAGGATCAGCAGGCCTTCGGCAAGCTGCTCCGCCAGGCGCTGCGCGACCTCGACCTCGACCCGGCGCCCGACAGCGTCGAAGACACCTCGGACCAAGAGGGCGAGGACCAGCCCGGCGAGGATCAGCCCGAACCCGACAGCGACGAGGACGAGGAACCCGACGCGGGCGGCGGCGAATCCGAAGGCGACAGCTCATCCGAAGACCGCGACGACACCTCGATGACAGAGCGCTCGGCCGACGGTCTGGCCGACGCCGAACCGACCGAGGACGACGGCTCCGAAGCCACCGCCGAGGGCGAAATCCCGAACCGGCCGGAACTCTCAGACGACGGCCGCGACGCGCGCGCCTATCGCATCTTCACCACCCGGTTCGACGAGGTGATCGACGCTGAGGACCTGTGCGATCCGGTCGAGCTCGGCCGTCTGCGCGCCCTGCTGGACCAGCAGCTGACCAGCCTGTCGAGCGTGGTGGCGCGGCTGGCCAACAAGCTTCAGCGCCGCCTGCTGGCCCAGCAGAGCCGGTCCTGGATGTTCGACCTCGAAGAAGGCGTGCTGGACACTGCGCGCCTGACCCGGGTGATCACCGATCCGACCTCGCCGCTGAGCTTCAAGGAAGAGAGCGAGGCTCCCTTCCGCGACACGGTGGTGACCCTACTGCTCGACAACTCCGGGTCCATGCGTGGCCGGCCGATCATGGTGGCGGCGGTCTGCGCCGACATCCTGGCGCGCACGCTCGAGCGCTGCGGCGTCAAGACCGAGATCCTGGGTTTCACCACCCGCGCCTGGAAGGGCGGCCAGAGCCGCACGGCCTGGGTCGAGGCCGGCAAGCCGCCCATGCCGGGCCGCCTGAACGACATCCGCCACATCATCTACAAGGCGGCCGACGCCCCCTGGCGCCGGGCCAAGAAGAACCTCGGCCTGATGATGCGCGAGGGCCTGCTCAAGGAGAACATCGACGGCGAGGCCCTGCTGTGGGCCCGCGAGCGGCTGGCCGGCCGCATGGAGCAGCGCCGCATCCTGATGGTCATCTCCGACGGCGCACCGGTTGACGACTCGACCCAGTCGGCCAACGCGGCGCTGTATCTCGACCGCCACCTGCGCCAGGTCATCGCGGAGATCGAGGCCGACGACGCGGTCGAGCTGCTCGCCATCGGCATTGGCCATGACGTGACGCGCTGGTACCGCAAGGCCGTGACCATCGTGGACGTCGAGCAGCTGGGCGGCGTCATGGTCGAGAAGCTGGCCGAACTGTTCGAGCACCACGACGCCGCCCCGCGGCGACCCCGGACGAGGAAGGCCGCATGAGGAAATACGTCGGGCCGCTGCTGGCCGTCCTGGTCGCAGCCTGCGCGACGACGCCCGAAGTCGGCTGGCAGGCGCGGCATGCGGCCAGCGAGGCGCTCCGCGAGGCGGTTCGCTTCGCCGAAGACCCCCTGCCCGACGCCTGGACGCAAGTCGCGGTCACGACCACCCCCGTGCCGCTTAACGCGCCGGCGCTGGAGGACGGGTCGGGCGCGCTCGTCTATGCCGGAGGGGTCGAGATCCGCTCCGGCTTCAACCGGCTGCACGGCCTGTCGGACATCGACTTCGCCGCAGACGGCCTCAGCTTCTGGAGCATCGTCGACGAAGGCCTGCTCGTCCGCGGCCGCATCGTGCTCGGCGCCGACGGCCGCCTGGCCAGCGTCGAGGGCGTCGAGGTTCGACCGCTCGAGGACCCGGACGGCCAGCCGCTGATCCCAAAGTATCTGGCGGACGCCGAGGGAATGGCCCTCACGCCCGAGGGTGATTTGCTCGTCAGCTTCGAGCGGCAGCACCGCGTCTGGCGCTACGATCCGGATACGGGCGCCTGGCTCGGTGAGCGCGTGATCCCCGACCACGCCTTCACCGAGAACGATGGTATGGAGGGTATCGCCGCCGCGCGTGAGCCTGGGGTCTGGTGGGCGACGGGCGAGAACGGTGGCTGGTGGCGGTGCCGGCTGGACGCTTGCGACACCATCATGAGTCCGCCCACGGCCGCCCCCGGAGAGGATGCGCTGCGGGTCACGTCGCTGGACGCCAATCCGGTCGCGGACACGCTCTTCGTCCTGGAGCGCGCCTATCACGCCAGCCGGAACACCAACACCATCCGCATATCGCAACTGCACGGCGCGGATCAGTCACGGTCCGACCCATGGGAGCGACTCGCCGAGTTCACCGCCCCCGCCACCGTCGACAATTTCGAAGGCATCGCCGCCGTGCGGAGGCCTGACGGCGGGGTGCGGCTCTACATCCTGTCGGACGACAACTTCAACGAAAGCCAGCGGACGCTGCTGATGGCTTTCGACGTGCGGTAGCGTTTCCTTCTCCCCTTGTGGGAGAAGGTGGGCCGCGAAGCGGCTCGGATGAGGGGTCGCGCCGGCGGATCAGCTTCGACGAGCAGTGACGCGGCGCAGTCGTGACGGAAAGGCCTCGTCCACCCCTCATCCGTCATGCTTCGCATGACACCTTCTCCCGCAAGGGGAGAAGGGACTTTCACACCTTCTCGCTGACCGTGATCGCCAGGCGGCATCCCGCCTTGATCGCCGCCGTCAGCGCCGTATAGCCCGGCGCCTCGTGCGCGCCCTGCTCCACCGCGTGGTCATGGTGGCGCAGTTCGTCGTCGCGGTAGCTGCGGAACTCTTCGGCGAGCGCCGGGTCGCGGCCTTCCCATTCCTCGGCCTGGTCGGCGTAGTGCTCGGCGATGACGGTCTCGACCGCCTCGGTGCAGGCGTGGGCCGCCTTTTCGCCCATCAGGGCCGTGCCGACGCCGAGCCCATAGGCGGCCAGTCGCCAGATGGGGGTCATCAGGGTCGGGCGGGTCTGGTGCTCGGTCAGCAGCGCGTTGAAGCGGTCGAGGTGGACCTGCTCCTCGCTCTCCATCCGGGCCATGTCCTCGGCCATGTCGGTGCGGCCGGCGGCGCGGAAGACGTCCTTCTGGCCGCGATAGATCTGGACCGCCGCCATCTCGCCGGCGTGGTCGACGCGCAGCATCTCGCGCAGGCGGCCGGCGACCTGGCCGCGGCCGGGGCGGGGTAGTTGAACCCTACGGCTCATTGAACAGCCTCGGAGCCCGGGCGTCGCGCGGCCGCGCGGCCGCCAGCAGGCTGATCAGCGCCAGCACGACGGAGATCACGGCGTTCCAGGCCGCCATCGACAGGCCGGCCCAGGCCCAGGGAATTTCACCGCAGCTCGGCGTCGATTGCGGCGCGCGCAGGCTGTCCAGCAGCGAGCCGGTGTCGATCGGGCCCTGCACGCCCATGCAGGTCGCCGGGAGCTCCCACCAGCCCTGTTCGCCGCCCGCGTGGAAGGTGGCGATGAAGGCGCCCGTGCCGAAGGCCACGAAGAGGAAGAATGCGGCAAGGCGAGGCGTGCCTCTCGCCCGGCTGATCAGGGTCCAGAGCACAGCCGGCCCGGCCACCGCGATCGCGGCCCAATAGGCCTCGCGCTGTTGCAGGCAGAGCGGGCAGGGCGGCAGACCCTCGACGGTCTCGAACCAATGCGCGGCCCCCAGCATCGCGGCGGCCGCGATCAGCGCCCAGACGGCCCACCAGCGCAACTGTGTTCGCAGAAACGACATGCGGCGTCCTTAGCCTGACGAAAGACCGGCGTCGATTGGCTTTCAGGCCAGCAAATCAGGGCAGAAGATTGGTCGCCCAGGTCGCCCCATAGGCCACGCCGGCGGCCACCACCGTGATGGCGAGGGCCCAGAGTGTCGCCACCACGGCCCCGCCCAGGACGAACAGGCCGTCCCGCTGGATCAGGCCGACGGCGATCAGGGCCAGGCCTATGGACGGCACGGTGTTCATGAGCGGAAGCACGATCGCCACGGTCGCCACGATGATGAAGACGGCGGCGAACCGTTCGCCAGGACCGCAGGCGAACGCCTTCAGGCGCGGCCGTGACAAGCGCTCGAACCAGCCCATCCGCTTCTCGGCGAAGCCAGCCATCCGCTCGAGCCAGGCCCTCGGCGCGCGCCTCCTGAGCAGGGTGTCCGGCAGCCAGGGCTCATGACGTCCCATCAGCAGCTGGCCGGCCAGAAGCAGGATTGGAATGCCCACCACCTGCGGCACGCCGTAGAGCGCCGGGACGAGACAGGGC
Source organism: Brevundimonas sp. (assembly GCF_024711105.1). Classification (GTDB taxonomy): domain Bacteria; phylum Pseudomonadota; class Alphaproteobacteria; order Caulobacterales; family Caulobacteraceae; genus Brevundimonas. Next base: position 6,449 of record NZ_JANJTL010000020.1, read on the forward strand.
ACGGCCAGCACCAGGATCATCAGGCCGAAGCTGCGCTCGTCCAGCCGGTCTCGAATCTCGCCCAGCGTCAGGCCCTCGGGACCCGCCGCGTCCGCCAGACTGCGGATCAGGCCTATAAACCCCTGGCCTGGGTCGTCGCGGAACTGGTCCTGGGCGATGGGATCGTCCGACGGGCTCAGGGGGGTCTCCTGGGATGGGGCGCTGCGCCGCTTATGGGAGGCGTCGACGCGGTTGTGAAGCGCTGCAAGCTTGGCGAACCGGTCCGAGGTCCCTAGGTTCCCGGCCAACCATCTACATTCCCTTTCCGCCCGAACGGAGGACTCCCCATGCCCGCGCACCCGAACGACCCCATGGGCCTGGACGGCTTCGAGTTCGTCGAATTCACCAGCCCCGATCCCGACGGCATGATCGCCATGTTCGAGACCATGGGCTTCACCCTCAGCCACACCCGGCCCGACGGTCTGGTGGCGCGGATGAAGCAGGGCGACATCACCTTCCTGGTCAACCGCGACCCCGACGGCCAGGCCGCGGAGTTCCGCGAGGCGCACGGTCCCTCGGCCAACGGCATGGCCTTCCGCGTGAAGGACGCCAAGGCCGCCTTCGACCTCGCCGTAGAGCGCGGCGCCAAGCCGGCGCAGGTGGATCGGACGGGCCTCGGCGACTATCCGCTGGTGCTGGAGGGTATCGGCGGCTCGCTGCTCTACCTCGTCGACCGCTGGGGCCATCAGACCCTTTACGACACCTGGGACGAGACCCCGGGCTGGCGCGAGAAGGAGGCGGAGAACAACGTCGGCCTGACCCTGCTGGATCACCTGACGCACAACGTCCGCAAGGGCCAGATGCGCAATTGGTCCGGCTTCTACGGCCAGGTCTTCGGCTTCGAGGAGCAGAAGTACTTCGACATCAAGGGCAAGGCGACGGGCCTGTTCTCCCAGGCCATGATCGCGCCGGACCGGATGATCCGCATCCCGCTGAACGAGAGCCAGGACGAGCAGAGCCAGATCGAGGAGTTCCTGCGCCGCTACAACGGCGAGGGCATCCAGCACATCGCGCTGCACACCGACGACATCTTCGAGACCGTCGAGGAGATGAAGCGCCGCGGCATCCCCTTCCAG
>NZ_JANJTL010000052.1 GCF_024711105.1 Brevundimonas sp.
GATGATCCTCGTCGCGGCGCGCGAGGACAGCGGGCGGGCGGTCAAGGCGCTGCTGATGGCGGGGTCGGCGGTGCTGGGGGCGATGGCCTGGGCCCGGCCCGATCCGCTGGCGCCGGTCGCGGAGGTGGAGGAGGTGTTTCGCCTAGGCTGGGAGCTCTCACCCCCGCTGGCGATCGTCTCGGCAGCGCTGCTCGCGGCTTGCGCCCTGACGCCTGTCGCAATGACACGTTCGAGCGCAGGACCGACACGCACTGCCGGTGTGGCGCTGGGCGTGATGCTCCTGACCTGGGCTGTCATGCCGGCGCTCGGGGACTTTCCCGCGCCCATGGTCGGTGTCGGGATGAGTCCGATCGTCGGGGCCTGGCTCGGCGTCGGGCTTCTGGCCGGCCGGTTGCGTGCAGGGATGACCTGACCAATCCGTAAGTGGACGTGGCCGTCGCTTGGCCTAAGGTCTGCGCGCTTTTCGGAGGGACTTCCCATGTTCGACCGCCGTTCCGTGCTTCTCGGCCTGATGGCCACGGCCGCCGCGCCCGCGGCGATGGCGCGTGCCGCCCTGCAGGACCCGGCGACGGCGGCCGACGCCGAGCTGACCTCGGCGCTGGACGCGGCCTTCATGGAGGCGGCGCGGCGTTCGCCCCAGACCCTGACCCAGCTGGGCCTGAAGGAGCGCTACGGCGAGCTCGACGACTACACCGACCAGGCCGCGGTCGATGGCCTGGCCCTGGCCGAGCGCCAGCTGGCGGACATCGAGACGCGGTTCGCGGCCGCCGCGCTGAGCCCGCAAGGGCAGCTGTCGATGCGGCTTCTGCGCGAGGGCGTGGCCCAGCAGAGGGAGTTGTTCCGCTGGCGCCGGCACCAGTACCTGATGTCCAACTCGGGCAGCGTCATGGGCCAGCTGCCGGTGATGATGATCAACGCCCATCGCGTCGACACGGCCGAGGACGCGCGGGCCTATGTCTCGCGACTGGTCGCGGTCGAGCGGGTGATGAACGAGGTCGCGGCCGACTTCCGCGCCCGCGCCGCCGATGGCCTGGCGCCGCCGGCGCTAGTCTATGAGCCGAACCTGCGCGACGGCCGCGCGGTGATCACCGGCGCGCCGTTCGACGATGGGGCGGACTCGCCGGTGTGGGCCGACTTCCAGACCAAGGTGACCGCGCTGGAGATCGCCGACGGCGAGAAGGCCGCCCTGCTGGACGAAGGCCGCGCGGCCCTGACCGGGCCGTTCCGGCGCGGCTATGAGACCTTCCTGGCGGCGGTCGCCGAGGTCGGCGAAGGTCGTGAGCGCAACGACGGGGTCTGGGCCCTGCGGGACGGGGCGGAGTTCTATGAGGCCTCGCTGCGCTTCTTCAACTCGACCAACGACACCGCCGACTGGATCCACGAGACGGGCCTGTCGGAGGTCGCGCGCCTGCACGGCGAGATGGAGGTCATCAAGGCCCAGGTCGGCTTCGGCGGGACGCTGCGCGAATTCTTCGACCACCTGCGGACCGACCCGCAGTTCCAGTATCCGAACACGCCGGAGGGCAAGGAGGCCTTCCTCGAGGACAGCCGGCGCTTCATCGCCCAGGCGATGGAGGCGGCGCCGGCGTGGTTCCACGTCCTGCCGCGCGCCGGGCTGGAGGTCCGCGCGGTCGAGGCCTGGCGGGAGTCCACGGCCTCGGTGGCCTTCTACAACCGTCCGTCGGCCGACGGATCCCGGCCGGGCATCTACTATGTGAACCTGGCGGACATGACCCAGGTCTCCAAGCCCCAGGCCGAGGCCATCGCCTATCACGAGGGGGCTCCGGGCCACCATTTCCAGATCGCGCGCGCGGGCGAGCAGGAAGGCCTGCCGATGTTCCGCAAGTTCGGCTTCTACGGCGCCTATATCGAGGGCTGGGGCCTGTATGCCGAAAAGCTCGGCAAGGAAATGGGCTTCTACCAGGACCCCTATTTCGACTTCGGGCGGCTGTCGCTGGAGCTGTGGCGGGCGATCCGGATGGTGGTCGACACCGGCATCCACACCCGCCGCTGGAGCCGCGAGCAGGCCATCCAGTACTTCACCGAAAACACCATGATGTCCGAGCTCAACATCCGCCGCGAGGTCGAGCGCTACATCTGCAACCCCGGCCAGGCGACCAGCTACAAGGTCGGCCAGCTCAAGATCCTGGGCCTGCGCGCCCAGGCCCGCCAGGCCATGGGCGACCGCTTCGACATCCGCGACTTCCACGAGGCGGTTCTGGCGGCGGGGCCGGTGCCGTTGAGCGTGCTGGAGGAGCGCGTGGGGGCTTGGGCGGGGGCTTCTTAGCCCTCACCTCCCGCGCAATCGCTTCGCGTTCCGCTCAGCGTGGCGGGGCCCTCCTCTCCCGCTTCGCGGGCGAGGACGAGGCGCTGGCACTCGGCCACGATCGTGGCGCAGACCGCGTCGAGGTCTTCGAGGACCTCGTAGTTCCAGAAGCGAACGACGGTCAGGCCCTGGGCGGCGAGAACGGCCGTGCGACGTTCGTCGCGCGAAGCGTCGGCTGAATGCTGGCCGCCATCGACTTCGACGACCAGACCGAGTTCGGCGCATATGAAGTCGACGATGAATGGCCCGACCGGGACCTGCCGTTTCCACTTGAACCCGCCCAGCGCGCGGTTTCTCAAGCAGGCCCAAAGCCTCGCCTCGGGCGATGTCTGATCGCGTCGAAGGGCGCGGGCGCGCGGAAGGAGTCGAGAAACAGGCACGACCCCGCCTAAATTTCTTCGCCCCGCCAGGGGAGAAGAGGGCCCCGCGTACGGTTGCTCAGCTACGGTCCACGCGGGAGATGAGGGCCTTGCTTCCGCGCAAACAAAAAGGCCCCGGATCGCTCCGGGGCCT
>NZ_JANJTL010000110.1 GCF_024711105.1 Brevundimonas sp.
CGGGCAAGTCGACGCTCATCAACGAGGTCCTGATGGGGGCCATCGAGCACACCCTCTCCAAGCGCCCCTTCCCCGCGGGCCTCAGGGCCTTCGAGGGGCTCGAGCACATCGACAAGGCCATCGTCATCGACCAGTCGCCCATCGGCCGCACCCCGCGCTCCAACCCGGCGACCTATACCGGCGCCTTCACCCCGATCCGCGAATGGTTCGCCGGCCTGCCGGAGTCCAAGGCGCGCGGCTATGGCCCGGGCCGGTTCAGCTTCAACGTCAAGGGCGGGCGCTGCGAGGCCTGTTCAGGCGACGGCTTGATCAAGATCGAGATGCACTTCCTGCCCGACGTCTACGTCACCTGCGACGTCTGCAAGGGCCGTCGCTACAATCGCGAGACGCTGGAGATCATCTTCAAGGGCAAGTCCATCGCCGACGTGCTGGACATGACCGTGGAAGAGGCCGCCGGCTTCTTCAAGGCCGTGCCCTCCATCCGGGACAAGATGAAGACGCTGGAGCGCGTCGGCCTCGGCTACGTCAAGGTCGGCCAGCAGGCTACGACTCTCTCGGGCGGCGAGGCCCAGCGGGTCAAGCTGGCCAAGGAGCTGTCAATGCGGGCGACCGGCCGGACCCTCTACATCCTCGACGAGCCCACCACCGGCCTGCACTTCGACGACATCAAGAAGCTGCTGGAGGTGCTCCACCAGCTGGTCGAGGCCGGCAACACCATGGTGGTGATCGAGCATAACCTCGACGTCGTGAAGACCGCCGACTGGATCCTCGACTTTGGCCCCGAAGGCGGCGACGGCGGCGGCCAGATCATCGCCCAGGGCACGCCCGAAAAGGTCGCGGCCGATCCAGCGAGCTGGACCGGCCGCTATCTGAAGGACCTCCTTGACCGGCACGCCCAACGCGCGGCGGCCGCCAGGAAGCGCGCCTAGGCCGATACCTGTCCGCCCCGGATGTCGCGATAGGCCGCGGCGAACGGGGCGTACATGATCGCAAGCTGCAGAGCTGACAGGACGCCCAGGTAGACCAAGACGCTGATGCCTAGCGGCAGCATGGTCTGAAACACCTCCATGGGCGCCATGGAGCTGATGGCCTCAAGGTTGTCGAAGCCGCCCATGCCGAAGAAGAAGATCGGCATGAAGACCATGGTCAGCAGCATCTGGACCACGATCGTCAGCACGAAGGCCAGCAGGCCCATGCCCAGCAGCCCCCAGAAGTGACCCTTGGTGGCGCTCCACGACTCGAAGATGGCGAACTTCTTTTCGGCCACCGTGATCGGGATCGCGAGCGAGAAGCGGACCAGCACCCAGGTCATCACGGCGATGAAGGCGAGAATGGCCGGGATCACCAGGAGCCAGCCTGAATCGCCCATCGCGCTCGCGGCGACGCCGACAACCACGGCGCCCACGGCCACGAGCAGTCCGAAGAAGATGGCCGCCAGGATGCTGAGGGCGAAGTAGACGACCACAACGCGGAGCTCGTCCATGCCGAGGCGCAGGTAGCCGAAAGCGCCCTCTTCGGGGCGGAACACCGCCCGGTTCACGGCGGCGTAGATCACGCCGCTCATGACGATGCTGATCGGCCCCACGGCCCCCATGAAGGCGGCATAAGCGCCGAGGAACTCGGCCATCTGCTCAGGCGTGGGCTCGCCGCCGGTCTCCAGCGCCTGCGCCTGTTCCATGAAGGCGGCCAGCGAGCCGCCAGCAAGCGCCAGGATCGCAACCGTCATGACGATGTAGAGCACGGCCCAGATCAGGATGGTCATGGGCGACCGGCGGGCCAGCCGGAAGCCTTCGAACGCCGCTTCGCTCGCGGAAAAAGCCATGGTTCTTCCCCCCTCGGGAATCGCGGCTGCCGCCGCACGATGGCCGCACCCTAACGCGGATTTTTCCGCCTGAGGATGACAAGTCGGCAAGAATGCTATGGAGCGGCATGACCGATCCGCGCCTGTCCTCCCCCGCGAGCGCCCGCAACACCGAGCCGATCCTGCAGGTGCTCAGGGCGCACATGCCGGCGCGCGGCCGGGTGCTGGAGGTCGCGTGCGGCGCGGGCGAGCACGCCCTGGCCTTCAGCCGCGCTCTGCCCGGCCTTGACTGGACGCCCAGCGATCCCGACCCCGCCGCCATCGCAAGCGCCGCCGCCTGGCGCGAGGCCGAGGGGCCGGAGAACCTCCAGCCGCCGATCCGTCTCGACGCGACGGACGAGAGCACCTGGCCCGCCGGCCCTTTCCACGCTCTGTTCTGCGCCAATATGATCCACATCAGCCCTTGGGCGGCGACGCTCGGCCTCATGCGGCTGGCCGGCCGCGTTTTGCTCAATCCCGGCGGGCTGATGGTGCTCTACGGCCCCTATCGCGAGACCGGCGTGCCGCTCGCGCCCTCCAACGCCGCCTTCGACGAGAGCCTCAAGGCGCGCGACCCGGCCTGGGGCCTGCGCGAGCTCGACGAGGTGGTGCTGGCGGCCAAGCACGAAGGCTTGGCCCACACCCTGCGGATCGAGATGCCCGCCAACAACCTCTGCCTGCTGTTCCGACGCGTCTGATGGCCTGGACCCGCACCTACGACGGCGCCGAGCCGGTCCGCCTCAACAAATGGCTGGGACAGTCGGGCGTCTGCTCCCGCCGCGAGGCGGAGGGGCTGATCGCCGACGGCCTGGTCTCCATCGACGGTCAGGTCGTGGCCAATCCGGGCCGCAAGATCGCGCCGGGCGAGACCCTGACCCTGTCCGACCGCGCCCAGGCGGCGCTGGCCGAGGGCATGACCCTGATCGTCCACAAGCCGACCGGCTACGTCTCCGGCCAGCCCGAACCCGGTAAGGTTCCCGCCGCACGCCTGCTGATCGCCGCCAACCGGATCGGCGACGGCCCGGTCCCGGCCCCGGACGCCTCGCTGCCGCCCATCGGACGGCTGGATGAGGACTCGCGCGGACTGCTGCTCCTGTCCTCCAACGGCGTGGTTGCCAAGGCGGTGATCGGGCCGGAATCCGAACTGGAGAAGGAATACCGCGTCCGCGTGCGCGGCGAGGTCACGCCCGAGGCCGTCGCCCTGCTCCGTCACGGCCTGGAGCTCGATGGCCGGGTGCTCAAGCCCGCGGGCGTCTTCGACAAGGGCAAGGGCCGGCTGAAGTTCATCCTGCGCGAGGGCCGCAACCGCCAGAGCCGCCGCATGTGCGCACTGGTGGGCCTGCGGGTCACCGACCTGTTCCGCGTCCGCATCGGCCCGCTCCAGCTCGGCGACCTGCCGGAAGGCGCCTGGCGGCATCTGACGCCCGAGGAGCGCGCCACGCTGCTGGCCCTCCCGTCCAGGGACGGAGCGGGCTAAGAGGGCCGCCATGACCGACCGCCTCGTGATCCGCCGCCCCGACGACTGGCACCTGCATCTGCGCGACGGCGACATGTTGGGGGATGTGGTCGGCCACACGGCCCGTCAGTTCGCGCGCGCCATCGTCATGCCGAACCTGGCCC
>NZ_JANJTL010000055.1 GCF_024711105.1 Brevundimonas sp.
ATCGAAGTCCCGGCGTAGCCGGCGTCCACCTCCACCTCGGTCTCGGTCAGGGCGGCGGAGACGGACGGGCCCGCGGGCGCGACAGCGGTCGGTCGTGCCGGCGCCTGCTCGACGATGGCCGGCGGTTCGGGAGGCGGCGGCGAGGGCGGGATCACGGCGCCGCTCCCGGCGCGAGCGCGAAGGGATCGTCAGGCCGCAGGAACAGGCTCAAGCCCATCTGCAAACCGACCAGCAGCACGATCAGCCCGAGCACGGCGCGCAGTTCGTCCGCCCGGAAGCGGGCCGAGGCCTTGGCGCCGAACTGGGCGCCGATGACACCGCCGAAGAGCAGCAGGCTGGACAGCAGGATGTCGACCGTCTGGTTGCGGCCGGCCTGCAGCACTGTGGTGACGCCGGTCGTGATCAGGATCTGGAACAGGCTGGTGCCCACGACCACCGCCGCGCGCATGCGCAGGACGTAGACCATGGCCGGCACCAGGATGAAGCCGCCGCCCACGCCCATGATGGCCGACAGGATGCCGGCGAAGACGCCGAGCGCGAGCGGCGGCAGGGCCGAGATGTAGAGGCCGGATCGCGGGAACCGCATGCGGAAGGGCAGGCCGTAGAGCCACAGCGGCCGGCGCGTCTGGCGGCGCTTGGGCGGTTCGCCCCGCCGGCGGCGCAGGATGGTCTGCAGGCTCTCGTTCAGCATCAGGGCGCCGATGGAGCCCAGGAGCAGGAGGTAGGAGACCGCCACCACCAGGTCGGCCTGGCCGAGCAGGCGCAGGAGGCGAAATAGCTCCACGCCCAGCAGCGCCCCGAGCGCTCCGCCGAGCGCCATGATGCCGCCCATGCGGTAATCGACCGAACCTTGGCGGCTATAGGACAGGACGCTGGAGGCGGAGGAGGCGACGACGTGGTTGGCCTGGCTGGCCACGGCGACCGCCGGCGGCACGCCCATGAAGACCAGCACCGGCGCCATGAGGAAACCGCCGCCGATGCCGAACAGGCCCGAGACGAAGCCCACCAGGGCGCCGAGCGCCAGCAGGAGCGGCGCGTTCACGGAGACTTCGGCTATCGGCAGATAGACGTCCAAGGCCCTCGCCGTCGGCTGAGGCGCCCGGGGGCGCCGGAGTGAAAGACCCTCGTCAGCCGGTCTCGACGGACCGGGCCTCGAACCGCTCGGCGGCGGCTTCGGCGTCGAGACGGCGCGTGGCGGACAGGTCGGCCCTCAGCCGGGCGGCCCCAGCCTCCGCGCCGGTGTCACCCGAGCGGCTGGCGATGAGGTACCACTGATAGGCCTCGGCCGGATTTGGGTCGACCCCTTCGGCGCCGCGCTCGTAGAGGCGGGCCAGATTGTACTGGCTGTCGACCAGGCCGCGCTCGGCTGCGGCGCGGAACCAGCGGGCCGCCTCGGTCTGGTCGCGCATGCCGCCCAGGCCTTCGAACAGGTAGAGGCCGAGGTTGTGCATGGCGCGCACCTCGCCGCCGCGCGCGGCGCGCTCGGTCCAGCGGCGGGCCTCGGCGGGGTCGGCGGTGACGCCGGCTTCTCCGGTTTCATAGAGGCGGGCGAGCGCAAACTGCGCGGCGGGGTGGCCCAGATTGGCCGCGCGGCTCAGCAGGCGCACGCCTTCGGCGTCGCCGGCCTCGATCAGCGGCGTGGCCTGGTCATAGAGGGTTTGAGCCTCGGCCTGGGCCTCGGACGGGGGCGGCGTTATGGTCGGAGTGGTCGGGGCCACGGCCGAGGCGGCGAGCAGTTCGGCCTGGCCGTCGCCGCCGGGCAGGCCCGGGATGGCCGAGCCTTCCTCGACGAGCCGCTGATAGCCGACGACGCCGGCGGCGCCCCCGCCGACCACCAGGACGGCCGTGGTGGTGGCCGCAAGGGCCTTGCGGATGGTCGAGCCCTCGCGCTTGGCCTGCTTGTCCATGCGCTTCTGCAGGCGCGACTTGCCGCCGCCCAGGCGGAAGCCGAAGCCCTTGCGGGACTCGCCCTCGTCGGCCGCGCCGTCCGACAGGCGTGTCGCGGCGCGGGCGGCCTCGATGGCCTCGCGGGTGGACAAGGGCCGTTCGCCGCGCGGACGGCGGTCGGTGACGAACTCGTCGGCGGCCTCGAAGCTGTCGAGATCGGCGGCCGGATCGGCGAAGGCTGCGGCGGGCTCGGCCTGGGCGAAATCGGACTGGCCGAAGACGGGCGTGACGGCCGCGGCCTCTGCGTGGGCCTGCGGAGCGAAATCGTCCTCGACGTCAAAGCCGGGCTCGGCCGGTGCGGGCGCGACCTGGGCGAAACCGGTCCGTTCGCCGAAGCTTGGCGCCGGCTCCTCGAACACGGGATCGGCGAAGGGCGCATCGGCGGCCGGGAAGCCGGGATCGAGCTGTTCGGGCGCGAAGGAGGCCGCCGGCGCCTGCCAGTCGGCCTCAAAGGTCTCCTGCGGGAAGGCCTGGTCGCGCCAGTCACCTCCGGCCGGCGGGTCGGAGCGTTTGGCGAGTTGCTTGTCGATGCTCTCGCGAGCCTCGGCCAGCAGCTTGGCGGTGCGCTCCTCGCTCTGACGCATCCGCTCGGCCAGTTCGCCCGAGGCGCGGTCGTAGCGGGACTCCATCTTCTCGGAAGCCCGGTTCAGCTTTTCGGCCAGTTCGTCGACGCCTTGGGCGGCGCGGCGCTCCCCCTGGGCGATCCGCTCGGCCAGGCGCTCGGAGATGCGGGCGATCTCGCCGCCCAACTTTTCCAGGCCGAGCGCGTGCTGCTCGTCGGCGCGCCGCAGGCGGTGTTCGATGGCGTCAGCCACGCGGGCCACGTCCGATCCGAGCGACTTCGACAGTTCCTGCCCCATGGTCTCGACCGCCTTAAGCGCGCGCTCCTGCGACTCGGTGAGAATGTCGGCCTGCCTGCGCTCGGTCTCATGCATGCGGCCGTTGAGGTTTTCGGCGATCCGCAGGACCTCGCGGCCCATGGACTCCAGCGCCTGGGCCGAGCGCCGCTCGGACTCCTGGACGTGCTGACCCAGGTCCGAAAGCGCGCGCTCGATCTTGTCGATGCGGCCGTCATGGGCCGCGCCGTCAAGCCGGCGAAGCATCTCGGCGCGGCTGTCCTCCACCTTGCGGGACAGGGTTTCGGCGAGCTTCTCGAGCGAGGACGCCTCGCGGCCGCCGCCACGCTCCACCCCGGCGATACGACGGTCGAGGTCGGCGAAGGAGCCTTCCAGCCGGCGCATGGATTCGGCGGTGCGGTTCTGGGCCTCGCCGAGGCGGGCGGCGACGCGCTCGACCACTGCCTCGGCCAGGCGCTCGGGCGAGGAGTCGCGCTCGAAGCGGTCCATGCGGTCGCGCAGCGCGGTCTGGGCGTCGCGGCCGCGGGCCTCGGCCTCGTAGAAGCGGCCGGCCAGCTTGCCGATGGCTTCCTCGATCTTGCCGAAGGCCTCTGCCTGACGCGGGCCGACCTCGTCCTCGAAGCGGCGCAGACGGCCGCGGCCCTCGCGCATGGCGTCCGACAGTTCGTCGATGCGGCGGTCGCGCGTGGCGTTCGAGGCGTCGGTCTCTTCGAGGCGGCGAACCAGGCCGGCCACGGCGCGGTCGACGCCGTCGATGGCCAGCGCGTTGCGGCGCTCGGCGCCCTCGATCCGCGCGCTCAGGGCCTCGATGGCGGCCAGGGCCGAAGTGGAGGTGTCTGTCCCGTAGGCGTCGTCCAGCCGGCGGGCGCGGCTGCGACGGTCATGCGCGCTTTCCGCGTGCGGGCGCCGGGACAGCGGCGTGTAGCCGTCGTCCTCGTCGCTGTCGGCGATCATGTAGCTGAGCCACTCGCCCAGCGTCATGCCGGAGCGACGGGCCAGATCCTTGGCGACCTCGCGGGTCTTCGGATCGATCCCCTTGACGCTCCACGGCGCCGCAGCACTCATCGATTCGACTCCCGAGCCACCCGGGAGGACGGTAAACGCCCATGTCTAGGGTGTAAACGCACTGTTAACCCCAAGATGTAGCGCTTTCAGCGGTTCCCTGTGGAAATCCCGCCCGAGCGCCGCCGCCACGTCCCTTCAGTCCGCCGATCGTGGTTAACAGCCGGTGAAGAGTTAACGCTCAGGTAAGCGTTGCCCCGCGCATCGGGCCGCCCCATCTGGGCGCCATGAGCCTCCAGGTCACCCTCGCGCTTCTCGTCGCCAGCCTCGCCTTCGGGGGCTTCTGCGCCTGGCGCGGAGCGCAACCGCCGGACCTGGTGAAGGGGCCGCGCATGGTGCCCTACCGCTTCCTCATGGTGCTGTCGGCGGCGGTGGCCATGCTGTTCCTCGTCCATGTCGTGAACCTGCTCGGCTACCAGACCGGCCGCTGACGGAACGGCGCGCAGGCCTTGGCCGTTTGCAGGGCTTCCTCCCCCCAAAGCCCGGAGCCCGACATGGCCGAAGACATCCTCTCCCCGCAGGAAGCCGAAGAGGCCTTCTGGGAACACCTCAAGAAGTCCAACACCGGCATGCTGGGCCTGGACCAGCCGGGCTATCACGCCCAGCCGATGACCGCCTTCCGCGAGGAGGAGACGGGCGCCATCTGGTTCTTCACCCGCGACGAGACCGACCTGGCCAAGGATGCGGCGGTGGCCGGCGGCCAGAGCGCCATGTTCCACTACGGCTCCAAGGACCAGCACGTCTGGGCCTGCATCTCGGGCCAGTTGTCGGTCCACGGCCACGACCGCGAGGTCATCGACCGCTACTGGAACCCGATCCTCGCGGCCTGGTATCCGGACGGCAAGGACGACCCCAACCTGACCATCCTGCGATTCGACGCCGAGGACGCCCGCATCTGGGTGCAAAAGGGCGGCCTGGTCCGCTTCGCCTTCGAGATCGCCAAGGCCAACATCACCAAGACCACGCCAGACGAAGGCGGGGTGGTCGACGTCAACCTGCAGTAGGGCCTAGGCGGCCCCGGCCAGGCACCAGGCCAGCACCGCCTTCTGGGCGTGGATGCGGTTCTCCGCCTCGTCCCAGACGGCGGACTGCGGGCCATCGAGCACCGCGTCGGTGACTTCCTCGCCGCGGTGGGCCGGCAGGCAGTGCAGGAAGACGGCGTTCGACGCCGCGCTCTCCATCAGCGCCTCGTCGACCGAGAAGCGCTCGAAGGCGGCCAGGCGCGCCTCGTGGTCCTGGTCCCCCATGGACACCCAGGTGTCGGTGACCACCACGTCCGCGCCCCCGACCGCGGCCTGCGGGTCGTCGCCGAGGCTGACGTTGTTTCCGCCCCGCGCCAGGTCATAGAGGTCCGGGTGATAGTCGCCCGGGCAGGCGATCCTGAGCGTGAAGCCGAACTTCGGCGCGGCGTGGATCAGGCTGGCGCAGACGTTGTTGCCGTCCCCGACCCAGGCGACGGTCTTGCCGGCGATCGGGCCCAGCCGCTCCTCGATGGTCATCAGGTCGGCCAGGATCTGGCAGGGGTGGCTCTTGTCGGTCAGGCCGTTGATGACCGGCACGTCCGACGCCTGGGCGAAGCGCAGCACGTCCTCGTGGCTGTTGGCCCGGATCATCACCGCATCGACCATGCGCGACAGCACGCGCGCCGTGTCCTCGACCGTCTCGCCGCGGCCCAGCTGCATGTCCGAGGCGTTGGCGATGATCGAGGCGCCGCCCAGCTGGCGGATCGCCGCGTCGAAGGAGAAGCGCGTGCGGGTGGAGTTCTTCTCGAACACCATGGCCAGCACGAGGTCCTTCGCCGGCGCGTCGGCGTCGACCCGGCCCTTGGGCCAGCCGGCGCGAGCGCGCTTGCGCGCGTGGGCGTCGTCCAGGATGGCGCGCAGCGACGCGTCGTCCAGCCGCCAGATGTCGAGGAAGTGCCGGACGGCCACCTACGCCGCCGCCTTCGCCCGCGCGGCGTCGAGCGCCTGTTCGAACCTGGCGATGGCTTCTTGCGCCTCCTCTCGGGTGAGGATCAGCGGCGGCAGCATGCGCACGCAGTTGTCGCCGCCGCCGGCGATCAGCAGGCCCTGATCACGCGCCGTGGCCATGAACTCGCGGTTGTTGGGGACCAGCTTGACGCCGATCAGCAGACCCTTGCCCCGCACGTCGACGATCAGGTCCGGATAGCGGTCCTTCAGGCCGTGCAGCTGCTGGGACAGATAGCCGGCGATGTCGTTGACGTTGGCCAGGACCTCGGGGCTGGAGACCTCCTCGAACGCGGCCTGGCCGACCGCCATGGCCAGCGGATTGCCGCCGAAGGTCGAGCCGTGCGCGCCGACCGTCATGCCCTTGGCCGCCTCGGTCGTGGCCAGGCAGGCGCCGATGGGGAAGCCGCCGCCCAGCGCCTTGGCGATGGCCATGATGTCCGGGGTGATCCCGGCCCACTCGTGGGCCCACAGCTTGCCGGTCCGGCCCATGCCGCACTGGACTTCGTCGAAGATCAGCAGCACGCCGGTCTCGTCGGCCATCTGGCGCATCCAGCGCAGGTCTTCTTCGGAGGTGGCGCGGCAGCCGCCCTCGCCCTGCACCGGCTCGAGCACGATGGCGGCGGTGTTCGGGTTGCGGAAGGCGGCCTCCAGCGTGTCCCTGTCGCCCCACTTCAGCTGGTGGAACCCCTGCATCGGCGGGCCGAAGCCCTCGGTGTAGCTGGGGTTGGCCGCGGCGTTGATCGCGCCATAGGTCCGGCCGTGGAAGGAGCCGTCGAAACCGTAGATGTCGATCCGGTCGGCCTGGCCGTTGGCGTGGTGATACTTGCGCGCCGTCTTGATGGCGCACTCGACCGCCTCGGTCCCCGAGTTGGTGAAGAAGACGACGTCGGCGAAGGACTTCTCGCACAGCATGTCCGCCAGCGCTTCCTGGCCGGGGATGCGGAAGATGTTCGAGACGTGCCAGAGCTTCTCGGCCTGGTCCTTGACCGCCTGGACCAGCTTGGGGTGCGCGTGACCGAGCGCGTTGGTCGAGATGCCCATGACGCAATCGAGGTACTCGGTCCCCTCCGTGCTCCAAAGGCGGGCGCCCTGGCCGCGGTCCACCTCCAGCGGCGCGCGGTTGTAGACTCCCATCAGGTGCTCGGTGGACACGGTCGACCTCCAAAAGAGATGTCGCCCCGCGCAAGGAGCTGCGGCGGGGCGGGAGCCCCGGTTTTCCGCCCCGTGGGCAGGCGAGTCAACTCATCGGGAACGGCGACCCATGCGCGACGGTTGGCTGCGGGAAAGGAGATCCGTCATGTCGAACCATCCCGCGCCCGACCAGCAGCCCGTGAAGGGGCCAGACGACCTAGAGCGCAATCCCGGGATCGGCCAGTCCGGCGGGCTGGGCCGAAAGGAGGGCGCCAGCTTCGAGGATCTCGAGGGCGAAAACACCGTCGAGGGCGATGTCGGCAACGACGTCACCCCCAGTGGCGGCATCATTCCCGAGCAGGGCCGCGACAACGCCTAGAGCGTCTCGTCCAGCTCGCGGACGATGGCCTCGTAGGTGTCGGCGCCCAGCGCCAGCGTGGCCTCCTCGACGCGGCTCATGTTGTCGTTGGGCGAGTGGATCAGGGTGAAGACCTCCGGCAGGAAGCCTTCGGCCAGGCCCGAGGCCGCGCCGGCGTTGATCGCCAGCCACATCTGATGCGCCCCGACACGGCTCTGGAAGCCGACCGAGACATTGGGCACGCCCGCGGCCGTGAACACGCGATCATCCGAGGGCGGATAGACCGGATAGCCGAGGCAGCTCATGGTCCGCTCGGCGCAGACGGTGCGCACCGCGCGCATGACCGGCGCGAAGCCTTCGCGCGCATGTTCCGAGTACATCATCGTGTCGCCGAACGCCGCGACATCCGAGTTCACAACCGCCGCGATCCGGCCGGTCCCGTTGGCCTCGACCCAGCGCTGGGCGCCCACGAGGCCGAGCTCCTCCTGGTCGAAGAAGATCACCACCAAGCGGTGGTTCAGGTCCTCGTCGGCCAGGCGGCGGGCGACCTCGGCGATGATCACGGCCGAGGCGGCGTTGTCGATCACGCCCTCGACCAGTGAGCCGTCGCCCAGCATCTCGGCGTCGTAATGGGCGGTCAGCAAGAGGTCCCGCTCGCCGTCGCCCAGGGTGACGATGACGTTGCGCCCCTCCAGCGGCTGGCCGTTGCGCTCGCCGGCGAAGGTCTGGACCTCGTACGCCAGGCCATGGCGGTCGAGCAGGGCGGTCAGGGCCTCGAAGCGGGCCAGGTCCGTCGGCTGGACGAAGGTCGCCACCTGGTCCCGCAGCGGCGTGGACTGGGCCTGGGCGGCGCCCGAGAGCGCGAGCACGGCCGTGAAGGCGGCGCCGGTCGCCAGCTTGCGAAGCATGAAATCCCTCCCGAATGCGCTGCCTAGGTGGACGCTCACGGGCGGTCGGGTCAATGCTTCAGCTTGAGCGAACCCGCCCAGCCCTGGGCCTGAATTTGGCGGACGAGCCGGCGTAGCTCATCGACCTGTGCAGGCGCGAGCGATCGCTTGGGCAGGACGAGGTCGCTGCCAGGCGGCGCGCGAAACTCGAAACTGCGCCGGCTTTCCCTGATCCCGCTCACAGCGGCCCACGCCAGGTGAGCCGTCATGCTCGGCGCCTTCAGACCGATGCCTTCCGTGGACAGCGTCCAGTCTACAGGCTGATTGGCCAACGGCGCTCGCTTGATCGCCCTCCGAAAGGTCGAGCGCAGCCACCAGCCGATCAGCCCCGACAGAACGTAGGTCGCCACGAAAATCGCGAAAAGGACCTTCTCCTGGTCCCTGTCAGCGTACCGAAGGCCGAAGGCGAAAAGCAGGACCAGCCCGAACGGACCGATGAGGCGGTACGCCAACTCCACGAAGCTCGTGAAAGTCATGTCCCCGAGCTGGGATCGAAGTTCCTCCCCGGTCGGCTGAACCGCGGGAACCTCGATCATCTTCGCCTCGATTAGCTCTTCAGCCGCCAGCCCCTGCGGAAGGCCTCATAGGCGACCCACCCCACGACCAGCGTCAAGCCCACGGTCGTCAGCATCCCGGCTAGCAGGCTGCCGTCGGCGCTGCCGATGAAGCCGTAGCGGAAGCCGTCGATCAGATAGAAGAACGGGTTGAAGTGGCTGAGCGTCTCGAATGGCTCGGGCAGGGCGTCGACCGCATAGAAGGTGCCCGACAGGAAGGTCATGGGCATGACGATGAAGTTCTGCACCGCCGCCAGGTGGTCGAACTTCTCCGACCACAGGCCGGCCAGCACCCCGACCAGACCCAGCAGAAGCGACGCGAAGACGCCGTAGAACAGCACGGCCCAGGCCTGTTCCAGTCCGAAGCGCGCGAACGGCCAGACGCAGGCGGCCGTGACCGCGCCCACCACGATGCCTCGTGTCGCGGCGCCCAGGCCGAAGCCGAGCAGCAGTTCGACCGGCGACAGGGGCGGGGTCAGGAAGTCCGTCGCCGTGCCCATGATCTTGGCCTGGATCAGGGACGAGGACGAGTTGGCGAAGGCGTTGTTCAGGATCGCCATCATGATCAGGCCCGGCGCTACGAACTGGGCGAAGTCCACGCCGTGCTGCGTCGGCCGGCTGGCCCCGATCGCGACCACGAAGACCATCATGTAGAGCAGCGTCGTTACCACCGGCGCGAACACCGTCTGGGCGCCGACCTTCCAGAACCGCCGCACCTCCCGAAGGTAGAGGGTCTTCACCCCCTCGATGTTAAGGCCGGGATAGTCGCGCGGGGCGGGGGGCGTCGTGTCGGTCATGCCCCGTATCTAGGCCGCTTCCGACCAGGATGCGATGGTCCGCGGGCGCGTCGGCCGCCGGCTCGGTGAGGCGGCGGTAGCATTCACAAGCCACGCGTTCGAGCGCGGCGCGGTCGAGGATCGTGACCAGGCCGCGCGCGTGGCGGATGGCGCCCTGCGCGGCCAGCCGGCCCATGACCTCGTTGATGGTGGTTCGCTGGGAGCCGACCATGGCGGCCAGGTACTCCTGGGTGAGAGGCAGGTCGGCGCGCCGTGCGCGGTCGTGGCAGCGCAGCAGCCACTTGGCCAGCCTCTGCTCCGCACGGTGCAGCGCCGCACAGCCGACCGACTGGGCCGTCTCCTGCTGCTGGCTGACGATGTAGTCGGCGATGACCGCCGCAAGCTCGGACCGCTGTGCGGTCAGGGTGCGAAGCCGCTCGGCGTCGATCTGCAGGGCCCGTCCAGGAATCTGGCCGACCTCAAGCGCGAACGCGCTGATCGGCAGGAAGGCGGCGGTCGGGCTGCTCAGCCCCTCATAGCCCGCCATGGTGATCTCGACGCGTCGGCCGTCGGCCATCTCGACCACCGACGAGATCAGTCCGTCCAGTACGAAGTAGAGGTTTCTCAGGCGCCGTTCCGGTTCGGCGAAGACGTCGTTCAGCGCGAACTCGACCGGCCGCGCGATGGCGATCACCGCCGCGCGATCGGACGGGGTCATTCGGTCGAGAAGCAGGTTTCCGGAGCCGGCCAAGGAAGCACCTCCGGCTGGCCAACCGTTCAGGTTCCGGTGCGGTTCCGCTCGACGGGGACGCCGACGCCGCGATCCAGGCTGGAGCCGACGTGGTAGCATTCGCAGGCGGCCCGCTCGAGCGCCTCGCGGTCGAGCACGGTGATCTTGCCGCGCGAATAGGCGATAGCGCCGGCGCGCTGCAGCCCCTGGGCGGCCTCGTTCACGGTCGTCCGTTGCGAGCCGAGCATGGAGGCCAGATACTCCTGGGTCAGGTGCAGGACCTGGTCGCGGACGCGATCGTGACAGCGCAGCAGCCATTTGGCGAAGCGCTGCTCCGCGCGATGCAGCGCATTGCACGCGACCGATTGCTCCAGCTCACCCTGGAGTTGTCCCACAAACCGGGCGACGCCGTCGCGGATGGCGGGGCGTTCGCTGGTCAGCATCCGCATGCGCGGCGCCTCGATACGCAGGCAGGTCCCCCCGACCTGGGCGGTGATTCGGCTGTGGGCCCGCGAAGGCGCAAGCGCGGCCACGCATCCCACCAGCCCCTCAGACCCCACCATGACCGTCTCGACCATCCGGCCGTCGGCCAGCACTGCCACCGCCGAGACGACGCCATCTACGATGAAGTGGACGTGATCGATCGGATCACCGGCGTCGTAAAAGACATGGGCCTGACGGAACTCGAACGGCGAGCACTGATCGAGAAGCAACTGGCGGTCGTCGGGCGGAAGGGCGCCGATCAGCCGGTTTTCGGGGGTATGCGACATCATGGGGGCTGGCTTACGGTCTTGAATCAGGCGTCGTCTGTCGGAAGGCGACACAGGCCGAAAAACTTCATTGCGTCCGGGCGCTTCCGCCCCTCACCGCGTTCGACGACATCGCTGTCGGGGCCGGGGTCCCCCGCGCAGACGGCCCTGGCGGTCAAAACGGACTGTCCGGTGGCGCACGCTGGGCATGACGCAGCGTTAAGCGCCTCCGAGGCGCCAGTCTGTCGGCTGGCCGACCTCCACGGACCCCGTTGCGTCCGTCAGCGCGTTAAGCTTAGGTCGCGGCTTCCTTGGGAGGGAAATCCATGACCGATCAGACCGCCGCGCCCGCGACCGGCCGCCGGCTCGAGCTGACCCTGCGCGCGCTTGTGCTGGGTTGCCTTCTGGCGGTGATCTTCACCGCCGCGAACACCTATCTCGGGTTGCAGGTCGGCCTGACCTTCGCCTCGGCGATTCCGGCGGCCGTCATCTCCATGACGGTGCTCCGCGCACTGAAGAATTCCACCATCTGGGAGAACATGACCGTCCAGACCGTGGCCTCGGTCGGCGGGGCCATGAGCGCGATCATCTTCGTCCTGCCCGGACTGGTGATGGTCGGCTGGTGGCTGGAGTTCCCCTTCTGGGAGTCGGTGCTGATCTGCACCCTGGGCGGCGTGCTCGGCGTCACCTTCTCGATCCCGCTGCGGCGCGCGCTCGTGGTCAACGGAGGTCTTCCTTATCCGGAGGGCGTGGCCGCAGCCGAGGTGCTGAAGGTCGGATCCCCCGGCGCGGACCAGAGCCAGGAGGCGGTGCGCGAGAACAAGGCGGGTCTGTGGGTCGTGATCTGGGGCGCGATCGTCTCGGCGGTCTATGCGCTGGGCGTTTCGGCCCGGGCCTTCGCGGGCGAGGCGGCCCGCTTCGTCAGCCTGCCTGCGTCGCTCGGCGGCGGCGCCACCGGCATCGGCGTGGGCATGCAGTTCGCCCTGCTGGGCGCCGGTCACCTGATCGGCCTGGCCGTCGGCCTGGCCCAGCTGTTCGGCCTGTTCCTGGCCTGGGTCATCGCCGTGCCGATCCTCACCTCGCCGGGCTATATCGACTGGACCCAGGCCAACGGCCTTGCCTCGATCGCGGCGGGTCTGGCGGGCGCGCCGGCCGAGGAGCTGGCCGGAACCGTGTGGCGCAACGAGGTCCGCTTCATGGGCGCCGGGGTCATCGGCGTGGCGGCTATCTGGACCCTGATCAAGCTGGCGGGACCGCTGATCGCCGGGGTGACCTCGGCTCTGACGGCCAACCGCCGCCGTCAGTCGGGCGAGGCGCTCGACATCGTCGAGCAGGACATCCCGATCACCACCGTGGCCCTGCTGTCGCTGGTGTCGCT
>NZ_JANJTL010000111.1 GCF_024711105.1 Brevundimonas sp.
CGCTGCGATGCGCCCAGGATTTCGGACAGGGCCATCAGATTGCTGGAGGCCACGCCGACGGCGCGGCTCGCGTAGATGGCGCGATGTAGTTGAATCATGGGCACTCCTTGTCCGGGCGGTCATAGACCGGACCCATGAAGAAGGCATGACTTGCGTGGACCGTTCCGGGCGGCCACCTATCGGCCATGAGCGAAACCAACTTTCCCGACTGGCACGGCACGACCATCCTGGCGGTGCGCAAGGACGGCCGGACCGTCATCGCCGGCGACGGCCAGGTCTCGATGGGCCCCACGATCGTCAAGGGCGCGGCGCGCAAGGTGCGGACGCTCGCGGGCGGCAAGGTGCTGGCGGGCTTCGCGGGCGCGACGGCCGACGCCTTCACTCTGATCGAGCGGCTGGAAGGCAAGCTGGAGCAGTATCCGGACCAGCTGGCCCGCGCCTGCGTCGACCTGGCCAAGGACTGGCGGACCGACCGCTATCTGCGCCGACTGGAGGCCATGCTGCTGGTCGCCGACAAGGACCAGATCCTCACCGTCACGGGCGTCGGCGACGTGCTCGAGCCGGAGTACGGCGTGGCCGCCGTGGGCTCGGGCGGCAACTTCGCGCTGGCCGCCGCGCGGGCCTTGGTCGAGCATACCGACTTGGATGCCGAGCAGATCGCCCGCAAGGCCATGGCCATCGCGGCCGAGATCTGCGTCTACACCAACGGCAATCTGACGGTCGAAGCCCTGCCCGCGCGATGACGCGGATTTAACGGGACAGCCGGCTCGCCATGGGCCTCAATGGGCGGAACTCGAGAGGGGGAGCGCCCGATGCGCCTTTTGTCCGCCGTCGTCGCCCTGGGCCTGATGGCCGCGCCCGCGCTGGCGCAGGACGCCGCGCCCATCGTGGCGGCCGAGCGCGCCTTCGCCGTCGACGGCCTGACCATGGGCGTCGACGCCTCCTTCCTGAAATGGGCCGAGCCGGACGCGGTGATGATCGCCGGCGGCGCGCCGACCACCGTCACCGCCCTGATGGACCCGAACGCTGTCTTCGATCCGGAGGCAGCCAGCCTGGTCTGGTGGCCGAACTGGGCCGGGATCGCGCGCTCGGGCGAGCTGGGCTTCACCACCGGCGGGGTCGAGGTCGGCGGCGAGCGCCGCGGCCACTACTTCACCATCTGGCGCCGACAGCCCGACGGCGGCTGGAGGTGGGTCTATGACGGCGGAACCGGCGCGGCCTCCGCAGGGGTCCCTGGCCCCGACAGCGAGCCGGTGATCCTGCCAACCGCCACCACCGGCGCGGCCTCGCCCGAAGCGGCGATGGCTGAAGTCCGCGCCGCCGAGGCGGCTCTTGCGACCGCTGCCGCCACCGACCAGGCCGCCGCCCACCTGTCCGTGCTTGCGGACGACGGCCGGCTCTATGTCGCGCCCCTGGCCCCCGCCATCGGCCGCGAGGCCTACGCCGAGGCCCTGGCCGCCTGGCCCGCGACCTTCGCCTTCGGCCCGACGCTGGGCGGCGGGGCCTCGGAAGGCGGCGACCTGGTCTGGACCTACGGCGCCGCCACCTGGACCCGTGAGGGCCAGGAACGCGCCGGCCACTACGTGCGCCTGTGGCAACACCGGCCCGACGGCTGGCGGCTGGTCTTCGCCCAGCTTCTGCCCAACCCGCCGCCAGCCCCTCCCGCCGAGGCCTGAGACGCCCTATCTGCGGGGCATGACTGACCTTTCTCCTCGCGAAATCGTCTCCGAGCTCGACCGCCATATCGTTGGCCAGGACGACGCCAAGAAGGCCGTGGCCGTGGCGCTGCGCAACCGCTGGCGGCGCAAGCGCACGCCCGATGAGCTGCGCGACGAGATCACGCCCAAGAACATCCTGATGATCGGCCCGACCGGCGTCGGAAAGACCGAGATCGCGCGCCGCCTGGCCCGGCTGGCCGGGGCGCCCTTCCTGAAGGTCGAGGCCACCAAGTTCACCGAGGTCGGCTACGTAGGCCGCGACGTCGACCAGATCATGCGCGACCTGGTCGAGGCCGCCATCCTGATGGTGCGTGACCGCAAGCGCGGCGAAGTCCGCGCCAGGGCCGAGGCCGCCGCCGAGGAGCGGCTGCTCGACGCCTTGGTGGGCGCCGGCTCCGGCGCCGCGACCCGCGAGGCCTTCCGCCGCAAGCTGCGCGCCGGCGAGCTCGACGACAGCGACATCGAGCTGCAGCTGGCCGACACCCGCTCGCCGCTGCAGGGGCTGGACATCCCCGGCGGCAACGTCGGGGTGCTCAATCTCGGCGAGATGCTGGGCAAGATGGGCGGGCCGCGCATGAAGGCGGTGCGCATGAAGGTGCGCGAGGCGCACGAGCCCCTGATCGCGGAGGAAAGCGACAAGCTGCTCGACCAGGAGACCCTGACCCAGGAGGCGGTGCGCCTGGCCGAGAGCGAGGGCATCGTCTTCCTCGACGAGATCGACAAGGTGGCGGCCCGCTCCGAGGCCCGCGGCGCCGACGTGTCGCGCGAGGGCGTGCAGCGCGACCTGCTGCCGCTAATCGAGGGCACGACGGTCTCGACCAAGCACGGGCCGGTGAAGACCGACCACGTCCTCTTCATCGCCTCGGGCGCCTTCCACGTGGCCAAGCCGAGCGACCTGCTGCCCGAGCTTCAGGGCCGCCTGCCGATCCGGGTGGAGCTGAAGGCCCTGACCCGCGACGACTTCCGCCGCATCCTGACCGAACCCGAGGCCAATCTTATCGTCCAGCAGCAGGCGCTGATGGCGACGGAGGGCGTCGAGCTGGTCTTCACCGACGACGGGATCGAGGCCTTGGCCGACGCGGCCGTGGCGGTGAACTCGGCCGTCGAGAACATCGGCGCCCGCCGGCTCCAGACGGTTGTCGAAAAGACCCTGGAGGAGCTGAGCTACCGCGCCGACGCCCACTCCGGCCAGACGGTCACCGTCGACGCGGCCCTGGTGCGCGAACGGGTCGGCGACCTTGCGGCCAACGCCGACCTCTCGCGGTTCATCCTCTAGGAGGAGGCTTCCAGCCGGATCCGCGAGGCCTGGGCCTGCACCTGGGCGGCGGTGACCAGACCATTCGCCGCCTCGGGCGCTGTCACCGAAGGCCACATGGCCACCAGCCGGTCGATCTGGGCCCGGGCAGGGGCCAGGCCGGGAGCGCCTTCGGCCACGGCCTGGGCGGCGAGCGCGGCGCCTAGCGCATGCTGGTACTCCACGGGATCAACGGCGCCGTCGACGAGCACCTCGCGGTAAATGCCAGCCGAGATATCGGCGAGCGCGCCGGCGACCACGCCGGGATCGCCGCCGGCTGCGCGGCGGGCGCGCTCAAGTTCAGCGACGGCGGCCTCCAGATCGGCGGCTGAGCCGCTTTCCGCAGCCTGGCGCAGCACAGCCTCGTCGAGGTCGGCGGTGGCGAACTGGGCGACGACGGGATCGTAGACCTCGGCCAGTCCCTGGCCGGCGAGGGCGGCGGCGGCGGCCTCGCCTTCGGCGGGCAGGGCCTCCTGAGCGACCAGGAAGAAGCCGGTCAGGTGCGCGAGGCGCAACGCCAGGAGGCTTTCGGCCGGGACGCCGGCGTAACCCGCTGCGGCGCCGGCCTCTCCGACACCGGCGGACGCGCCGCCCTCGCCTTCGCCGCCTTCGCCTTCACCGCCTTCGCCCTCGCCGGACACGGCGGCCGGGCCGCCTTCGCCGGAACCGGCCTCGCCGCCCGCCTCGCCCTGTTCGGAACAGGCGGCGGTCAGGGTCAGGGCCGCGCCGAGCGTCAGCCAGAGCTTGGGCTTGAAGGACATGGGAGGGTCTCCGTTACGTCGTCGGAGACCCTAAGGCGCGCCGCGCTTATTGCAAGCGGCTCGCAAAATCAGTTGGGGCGTTCGTCGCCGGTCGGCTCGCCCTGATCGTCCGCGGCGGTCTCGGTGCGCTGCTCGTCGGCTTCGGCTGCGAGATCGTCGGTGGCCTGGTCGACTTCCTGGGCGACTTCACGGGCGCCGGCCTCGAGCGCGTCGCCGATCTGGGCGGCCTCTTCCTCGAGCTCTTCACCGGCCTGGGCCGTTTCGGCCTCGGCGTTTTCCTGGTCCGCCTGGGTGCAGGCGGCGACCGCGCCGGCGGTCAGGGCGAAGGCGGCGGCGATGGAAAGAAACGGGCGTGCGCGCGGTTGCATGACGGCGGTCTCCTGAAGCAGTTCCCCGCCGCCCAACGGCTGAGCCCACGACTTGGTTGCGATCAGAGTCCGCCCGACGACCGCGGGATCAGCCCCGGCCGCCCCGTTCGCCCCTCTCGCCGCGCTCTCCCCGTTCCCCGCGCTCGCCGCGGTCTCCCCGCTCGCCCCGCTCACCGCGTTCGCCCTGATACGGGCCGCGTTCGCCGCGACCGCCGTATGGATAGGGCTCGTACAGATCGTAGGCGCAGCCGCTGACGGCCACGCCAAGAACGGCGACGGCTCCGAGGCGGCTCCAGACCTTGGGACGATAGGCGCTCATGGCGACGCTCCTTCCGCTTGCCGGGAACAGGCCGCCGTGCCATCGCGGTCGGCATGCTGACCCTCGGACAGGTGCTCACCCTCGACGATGTGGAGCGGGTGCGCAATGGACTGGCCCGTGCGCCCTTTCGCGACGGCCGGGCCACGGCCGGCCCGACCGCCCGCAAGGTCAAACGGAATCAGCAGGCCGTGGGCGCCGATCCCGAGGTCGAGGCCCTGGCGCGGTTTATCCGTGACGCCCTGCTGCGCCACCCCGTTTTCGCCGCCTATGCGCGGCCGGTCGCCTGGTCGCGGATCATCTTTTCCAGATACGGGCCGGGCGACACCTACGGCCTGCACACCGACGACGCCCAGATGGCTGCTGAGGACGGCGGGCGGCTGCGCACGGACATGAGTTTCACGCTCTTCCTGTCGGATCCTGAGACCTACGAGGGCGGCGCCCTGTTGCTCGACGGGCTCGACGGCGAGCGCGAGCACCGGCCGCAGGCCGGTGACGCGGTCCTTTATGCGACCGGCCGGCTGCACCGCGTGACGCCGGTGACCGCAGGAGAGCGGCTGGCCGCCGTCGGCTGGCTGCAGAGCCTGATCAGGCGCGACGATCAGCGCGAACTGCTGTTCGATCTGGAGCGGGTGCGCGCCGGCCTGCCCGACGGAGAGGCCCGTTTGCTGCTCGACAAGTCGGTCGGCGGACTCCTCCGTCAATGGGGTGAAATCTGATTTGAAAATCGGGGTTTGCTGAGCGTGAAAGTTTCGCGCATGATGCGCAGCTGATCCTTGGGGAACGACCATGTTCATCGCCGCCGCCGTACTGACCCTTCTTGCCGCCGACGCTCAGCCGATCACCAGCTTCGAGCGGCCCGAGACCCCGCGCGAGCGGGAGCAGCGCGAAGAGGACGCCCGCAATCGGGTCACCGAAGGCGAACGCGCCGGCGACGGCGCCACGCCCGATCGCATGATCTGCGACTGGCGCCGCATTCCGGGCAGCAATCGCCGCGAGCGGGTCTGTCAGACCGCCGCTGACCGCCGCGCCACCCGCGACATCGCCCGCGAGACGCTCCAGCAGATGCAGGGCTCGGTCACCGATCCGGTCGGCTGATCGGCCTCAGTCCAGGGCGTAGACCACGCAGGCCTGCTCGGTCAGCACCTGGAAGGGGGGCTGCAGGGTCAGGCTTGAATCGAGATCCGATTGCGAGAGCAGCTCGGACGAGTCGACCAACCCCTCAAGGGTGACTTCCTCTCCGGTGGCCTCTGTCGTCGGCGCCTGGCTTGTGAGGCCTGGACGCGGCATCCGGCTTCCAGTGATCACCACGTCGGTCGCTCGTGGCGCACCCTGGCCATACGACGGCCAGCCCGCAAGCACGTCCGTCTGGCACGCCCGCCCCGAAGGATCGATGACCTGGACCCCGCCGAGCGTGGCGCCGGCGGCCTCGGCGGCGCGCCGCGCGCGCTCTGCGGCGTCACGTACGGCTGCGGTGGCCATCTCGGACTTTACTGAGTTGTCGGGTTCCAGAGTGAAGGTCACGCCGCTCACGGAGTTCGGTCCGGCCGCCAGGATCGCGGCATAGACCCGCTCGAGCACCGCCATGTCACGCACCTGAACCCGGATGGTCGCCGTCGCCTCGTATCGCGCGATCCGATCAGCCCGGGTGTTGTCCCTCAGGATGCCGTCGTCGTCCCGATACTGTTCATAGATCGGAGAGGTCAGGACCGTGGTCTCGACCCGCACGCGGTCGCGGCCATAGGTCTCGAGCGCCTGACTGATGCCTCGGGCGCGTTCAGCCGCCTCGCGGTTCGCGTCCTGAACGTCGCGGGCCAGAATATGGAAGGTCGCCTGGAAACCGGCCCGGTTGGCCGGGACCTCGGTTCGGACGTGTCCGATCGAGGCGATGACCGGCTGTCGCATCCACCAGGGGGCGGGAACATAGACCTCGCCGACGGTCGCCGGCGGGGTCTGGGCCGCCGCCGCTCCCGCAAGTCCGGCGGCGACGATAAACGCGATGATGACTCGAACCGACATGCCCAACCCCGCTGCTGGCCGGGAAGGTTCGCAGTGGGGACGAGCGAGGTAAAGCCCGGATCACCAGGTCCGGCGGATCCGCATGTAGATGAGGGGATCGAAATTCAGGTCCCGCGTTTCGGTGAACAGCAGGGGCGAGGTGTCGCGCGGTCCGGCGTAGACGTCTCGCGTGCGAATGAAATTCCGGCCCGCCAGATTCTGCAGCTCCAGCCGCACCGACAGGTTCGGCCGGGCCCGCCATTCGGCGAACATGTTGTACCAGGTCTCCAGCTCGATGGTCTCGACGGTGTCGAAGCGGAAATAGGTCTCCTCGAAGCCGAGGAAGGCGTTGGCTCCCCACTGCAGGTTCCAGCGCGGCAGGTCCTGGGTGAAGTTGACTTGGCCTTCGAACGGCTGCTGCCCGGAGACGCGGCGCACCTCGCCCGTCGTGGGATCGGTGACCTCGCTGCGGCTCCATTCCAGTTGGGTGCGCAGGCGGCCTCCCGTCACGCCGAGCCGCCCGAGCGGCACGGTCAGATCGACGCTCAGCTCCTGGCCCGTGCCATCGCCGATGTTACCGGGCGCGTCGAACACGTCTGTCGGCGTGAAGATGGGAACGCGGTCCGAGGCGTCGGTGATCTCGCCGTGCGTTACGGTGACGACTAGGGTGCCGTCGTCCCAGAAGCGGCGCTCCCAGGCGGCCTCGAAGATCCAGGTCTTGTCGGGCTCCAGATCGGAGTTGCCCGAGGTGATCACGCCCGTCGAGAAGGCCGCCGAGGAGACGAAGTCGCCGAAGTCCAGCTGGCCGACCTCCCGCTCGATGCGGAAGCGGAACTGGTTCTGCTCGTTCGGCGACCAGGTCAGCAGCGCCCGGGGTTTGGGATAGAAGAAGGACCGCTCGACGCTGGCGTCGCCCGACTGGGTGATCGTTGAAGTTTCCGCGCGGAAGCCCAGCTCAAGGCCCCAGCGGCTGTTGGGTCGCCACGTCGACACGCCGAACAGCTCGCCGCGCAGTTCCTCCACGCGAACGTCGGAAAAGGGCAGGGTGACCGGCGTGCCGTTCTCCGTATAGGTCGTGGCGCTCTCTAGGAAGTTGAAGGCGATCTCGCCGCC
Organism: Brevundimonas sp.; assembly: GCF_024711105.1. Taxonomy (GTDB): domain Bacteria; phylum Pseudomonadota; class Alphaproteobacteria; order Caulobacterales; family Caulobacteraceae; genus Brevundimonas. The sequence goes on from NZ_JANJTL010000111.1 coordinate 7,569, forward strand.
AGCCTCGAACGACCAGGTCGGGGTGCGTGTGTACCGCAGGGTCGCGCGGCCGATGGATTCGCCCGAGGTCCCGTCCTCGGTGAACTGGCCCGTATTGGTCCCGTCACTGAATTCGGTGACGAAGTCTGTGCCTCGCAGGCGTTGCAGGCCTACGAGCTCCAGGCGGAACTGCTCGCCGAACGGCCGCTGCCAGTTCAGCCCGAACTCGCCGTTGTTGTTGGAGAACTCGTCCTCGACGATGAGCCCGCCGGGCGTGGGTGAGAAGACCGCATCCTCAAGCGCGAATTCGTAGGTCTCGGTTTGCAGGCGGGTGTTGAGGTTGAGACGGCCGCCCAACAGGGGCTGTTGCCAGACACTGGAGACGGTCAGGCCCCGACCGCCGGCGGTCTCGTCGGAATAGCCGTCGCGGATCAGCGCGCCGGAACCGTCATGCCGTGTGCGCGGACCTTCGCCCGCGCCGTCGTCCACGAAGTTGTAGCCGAGGATCGACCATTCGAAACGCCGGTCGCCCGAAAGAGGGCGTCCGCCTTCGAATCGGATGGCCGGCGTGGTGCGGCCGTCCTGGTACCAGCCCGAGGCGACGGCCAGCAGGGTGTTGCTTCCGGCCCCTGGCACGCGGACGATGTTTACCACCACCGGCTGGCCCTGCATGTCGATGCCGGGGGCGCCGCCGCGGATCAGCTCGACGCGCTGGACCTGGTTGGCCGGGATACGTCGGACGGTTTCTTCAAGCGGCTCGCTCTTGGACGCGGGACGACGACCGTCGATCAGCACATTGCCCGCCGCGCCACCCAGACCGCGCACGTTGTCACCATCGTCGAAGCTGAAGCCCGGCACGCGCTGGACCATGTCCATGGCGGTCTGGGGCTGGGCGTCCGCGAAAAAGGCGGCTTCGAAGACGGTGACGCCTTCGGATCCCGCTGTCGGCGTAGCCGGCGCGGCCGCATCCTGCGCGAACGCCGGCGCAGTCCACACGACAAGCAACCCAGCCGCCGCCGTAGCCAGCCACTTCCGCTTCGACATGATCGTCCTCCCTGTCACGGCACAGGTGCGGCCGACGACGGACGATCTCCAGTTACAAGCGAGACAGGTGGATTAAATCGACTTCATCATCGCGGCGGTTCGTGGGCGAGCCGACTTAACGCTTCCTCATCCGCTCCCTGATTAGATGATCCGGCACATGGCTTGCTCGCCTTTCGGGCGAACGGGCCATGGGGGCCCAGAACGGGACAGCGGAGACGGACCATGACCGCAGAGCACCTGAAGCCGCTCACTTCGATGCGCTTCATGGCCGCCTTTTGGGTGGTCCTGTACCATTACTGGCCCAAGCTTGACCTCGGGGCCGCCACGGGCTGGACGCCGGGCTTCGTGGCCCAGGGCTATCTGGGCGTCGAACTGTTCTTCGTCCTGTCGGGCTTCATCCTCTGCCACGTCTATCTGTCCTCGCTGGGCGAGGGGCGGTTCAACTACGGATCCTTCCTCTGGGCTCGGCTGGCGCGGGTCTACCCGCTGCATCTGGCGACGCTGCTGGGCGTCGGGGCGCTGGCCGCTGCGGCCGCGGTCGCCGGCGTCGCCATCGACTCGAGCATCGTCTCCTGGGCCTCGCTGCCGGCCAACCTGACCATGACCCACGCCTGGGGCCTCTCGCCCGAGGCCGCCTGGAACCATCCCTCCTGGTCGATCTCGGCGGAGTGGTTCGCCTATCTCTGCTTCCCGGCCTTCGCCTGGGCGGCCTGGAAGCTGCGCGAACGTGCGGGTCTGGCGCTGTTGCTGACCACGGCCGGACTCATGGCGACCTATGCGGTGTTCGAAGCGATCGCCGGGTTCAGCCTGACCCAGGCGACGATCCACTGGGGCGCGCTGCGCATCGTGCCCTGCTTCGCCTACGGCTGCGCCGTTTACCTGGCGTGGCGCTCGGGCGGCCTGCGCCGGCCGCTGGGCTTCGTGCTCGCTTCCGTCGCCCTGATCGTGGCGGCGGCGGCGCTGCAGCTCTGGGACGGCGTCACCGTCGCCCTGTTCGGCAGCCTGATCCTGGGGCTCGCCGGCCTGTCCGGCCGCGGCGGCTGGCTGGAGTCCAGGCCCGCCGTCTGGCTCGGCGAGGTGAGCTATTCGGTCTACATGGTCTGCGTGCCTTGGAAGCTGCTGGCCATCAACGGTCTGGCGCGTCTGAACGGCGGATCTGAACAGTTGCCGCTCTGGATGTGGGCGCTGGCGGTTCTGGCCATCGTGCCGATCGCGGGACTCAGCCACCACCTCATCGAGCGGCCGGCGCGCGACGCCATGCGCCGCTTCGCCGAGCGTCGGCGGGCGCGCCGCCTTACGGCTCAGCCTGCGACCTCGTGACGCCTCCTAAACCTTAAGCTTTCCCAGCTAATGTCCCTGTCGGGACGGAACGGCGCGGGAAATCCGGGGCATGCTGAAGACGCTGAGCGGCGCCGCCATGGCGGCGATGGTGGCCTTGTCGTCGCTGGGTCTGGCGACAGCGGTCCAGGCTCAGGACGTCTATTATCAGTGCGTCCGCTTCGCACGTGAGTTCTCCGGCATCCAGATCTTCGGCGACGCTCACACCTGGTGGGGTCAGGCGCAGGGCGAATACCGCACCGGTCGCCAGCCGGAAGTCGGCGCCGTGCTCGTCTTTCGGCCGACCGGCCGCATGACGCGCGGCCACGTCGCGGTGGTCAGCAACATCCTCACCGAGCGGGTCGTGCGCATCAGCCACGCCAACTGGGGCGGCAGCCGAGGCCGCATCGAGCGCGACGTGACGGTGGTCGACGTGTCCCCTGACAACGACTGGAGCCAGGTCCGCGTCTGGCACAATCCGTCCGACGACCTCGGCGTCAGCGTCTATCCGACCTACGGCTTCATCTATCAGCCCACCCAGGAAGGCGTTCAGCGCGTCGCCCTGGCTTCGGAAGGCGCCCAGTCCTTTACCCTGGCGGCCGTGATCACGGGCGCGATGGCCGGCGGCCAGCCCTAGCCGAGAGCCTCGGCCAGCGCGGCGCGGGCGGTGTCCGGCATCACCATCGGGAAGAAGTGCGTGCCCCCGCTCACGGTCCGCACCGTCAGGTCCTTGCGCCGCCGCACGTGCTGCTCCGCGACCGCGCAGGTCGAGCCGTGTTCGCCCTTCCAGATGGCGATGGGACGACCCACGCGCTTCAGCGCGCCCCAGGTGTCGTTGGCCTGGGCTCCGTAGCCTGAGGATTCCCACGCGGGATCGGCGCGCAGTTCGACGCCGCCGTCCGCCGTCGGCTGGAATCCGTGCCGGACATAGGCCTCGAGCGTCTCGGCGGGCCAGTCCCTGAAGGCGCCCCGTCCCTGATAGGCCCGGATGGCCTCGGCCTCTCCCGCGAACCGGCGGCGGCGTTTAAGGGTCGCGGCCACCCAGGGATGGCGGCGCGCCGCCAGCCCGACCAGCGGCAGGCGCATCGCGGCCGCGGCCGGCCGCGGCAGGATCACCGGATCGAGCAGGACCAGGTTGCGCACACGCTCCGGCGCCCTGGCCGCCGCCAGCAGCGCGACCGTGCCGCCCATGGAATGCCCCGCCACCGTCGCCGGACCTGCGTTCAGGTCGGCGAGCAGGCGCAGGACGTCGTCGCGCATGTCGGACCAGTTCCGCCGTCCGCGCGGCTCGGCGGCGAGCGCCGTTTGGCCGTGTCCCCGCAGATCGGGAACGACGACCCGCGCGCTTTTCGCCAGCGGCGCCAGCATCGGCAGATAGGTTCCGGCGTTGAAGCCGTTGGCGTGCAGGAAGACGAGCGTGCGCTGGCCCCGGCCGAAGTCGAAGCCGGCCATGCCGCCGCCAATGTCCGGCCGCATCGCCGGCGCGTCTGAAGTGGATGCCATGCGTCGTCCCGGGGAGGAGGTCGCCGTCTTAGCCGTTCCGGCCTCAGGCCGCCATCACGCCGGGATCGAGTTCGGCGTGGGACAGGTTCGCCCGGTCGAAGCTGGCGCCTTCGGTCTCGGCCTCGATCAGGCGGGCGCGGGTCAGGTCGGCGCCCGAGAGATCGGCACGCTTCAGGCAGGCGCGCGTCAGATCGGCGCGCACCACGCGGCCCTGGCCCACGTCCAGCGGCCCCAGCTTGGCGCCGGTCAGGTCGGCGCGGGTCAGCAGCGCCTCCCGCAGCTTGGCGCCGCGCAGGTCGGCGCCGGTCAGACGCACGTTCCTGAGATCGGCCCCCGTCAGGTCCGCGCCCTGAAGCTGGGCGCCCGTGAGGTCCATGCCGAAGAAGATGGAGCGCGGCGCGTTGAGCGCGGTCAGCTGGGCGCCGGTCAGCCGCCCTGCGGCTCGGAAATCCACGCCCTCGCCCCGGAAGAAGGCGCCGTCCAGCCCGCCACTGTCGCACCAGGCGACGTGGTCGCGGATCAGCTCCTGCAGCGGCTTGTCGTCAATGAAGACGACGGGCGGCGGCGCCTTAAGCGCGCCTTCCATGTCCGCGTCCTTCAGCGAGGCAGAGGCCAGATCGGCGCCGGCCAGCATGGCGCTACGCAGCGACGCGCCGGTCAGGTCCGCCTGGGAGAGATCGGCTCCGGACAGGTCGGCGCGGTCCAGGCGCGCGTTCTTGAGCCGTGCGCCGCTGAGCACCGCCCCCGCCAGCTTGGCGTCCCGGAAGTCGGCGGCGATGGCGGTGAGGTCGCCCATCTGCGCGCCCTCGAGGTTGGCGCCCGCCAGGATGGCGTAGTTCAGTTCGCCGGCCTGCTTCTCATGGGTCAGGATCTGGAAACCGTCCTTGCGGTTCTGCACGGCCGTTCGCCCTTCGCGCAGGTCGCAGTTCATCAAGTCGGCGTTGGTCAGGTTCGCGCCCCTCAGGCAGGCGCCGCGCAGGTCGGCGCGCACCAGGCTGGCGTCGCGCAGGTCGGCGTCCCTCAGGTCCGCGCCGAAGAGTACCGCGGCGTCGAGCCTGGCGGACCGCAACAGCACCCCGCTGAGGCGGGCGCCCGTCAGGTCGGCCTCGCGCAGGTCCGCGCCCTCCAGGGCCAGGCTGGACAGGTCGTGGTAGGCGAGGTTCGCCCGCTTGGCGCCCGGCTCACGCCGGACATAACGCCCGTGCGCTTCCAGCGCGGCCTGGAGCGCGGTCCGGTCGATGGTCTTGATGAGTTTGGCTTGCACGCGTGTCTCCCGTCCGGAGGCTGGCACGCGTCGCTTAAGCAACCGTTCCCGTCAGGGCGCCGCGCAGGCCGGACAGCGTCCGTGGGCCTCGATCGTCACTCGGTCCAGCACATAGCCGCGCGAGGTCGCGCTTTCGGTCAGATCGAGCGCCCCGGTCTCGATCTCGCGCGTGTCTCCGCAGCAGTCGCAGATCAGAAAGGCCGCGGCATGTGCGCCTTCGTCCCGGGCGCAGGCCACATAGGCCGAGATGGAGGCGATCCGGTGCGCCATGCCGGAGCGCTCAAGGAAGTCGAGGGCCCGGTAGACGGTGGGTGGCTTGGCGGCCTCACCGTCCGCTCCAAAGGCGGCGATCAGGTCATAGGCCTTTATCGGTTGCCCGGCCTGGAGAAGCAGTTCCAGAACCCGCCTGCGTGGCGCCGTCAGCCGCTCGCCTGTCTCAACGCATCGCCGCTCGGCCCGATCCAGGGCGGTCTGGAGAGCGGCGCCGCCGAGGCCGTGGGCCCCAGCCTCGGAGTGGGCGCAGGCAAGAGACATGACCATCAGCTAATCGCCGGCGCCACATCCGGCAAGGCTTGACCTCCTGTGATGTTATTTCATAACACACACGCAGTGGAGACCTCAGTCATGCGTCACGTCCAAACCCTTCTGCTGACGACCAGCATCATCGCCGTTGGGGCGCCCGCACTGGCCCAGTCCGGGCAGGCGGCTCCCGACCAGCCTACGCGGGTCGAGGAGATCGTCATCACGGGCGTTCCCTATGGAGTGACCCGCCGCGCGACGACCCTGGCGCTTGAGGTGCTGGACGAAGAGGAGCTGGCGACGGCGCCGCCGGCCACCCTGGGCGACGTCGTCAACGGCCTGCCGGGCGTGCGCTCGACGTCGTTCGCCGCCGGCGCCAGCCGCCCGGTCATCCGTGGCCTGGCCGGACCGCGGGTGCTGGTGCTGAACAATGGCGTTGGCCTTATCGACGCCAGCGCCCTGTCGCCTGACCATCAGGTGGCGGCCGATCCTGCCGACGCCAGCCGCATCGAAATTCTACGTGGTCCCTCGACCCTGGCCTATGGCGGGACGGCCATCGGCGGCGTGGTCAATGTGATCGACGACCGTATTCCCGAAGAGGCGCCGGAGGGCGGTTTCGACGGGCGGCTATCCGCCCAGACCACCAGCGTCGACGACGGCTGGGCCGTCGGTGGGGGCCTCGCGGCCGTCGCGGGCCCACTGGTCTTTACGCTCGAAGGCCAGCGACGCGAGGCCGGCGACTACGACATCCCCGCGCCGGCCGAATCCCGCCGCCAGCTCGAGGCTGAGGGCGAGGAGCTGGAGAGCCTCAAGGGCACGACGCTCGAGAACAGCTTCTCCAACCTCTCCACCTATGGCGGGGGAGTAAGCTGGATCGGCGGCAATGGCTTCGTCGGACTGTCCGTCCGGCGCACTGAGTCCGATTATGGTGTCCCGGGTCATGCCCATCACCATGAGGAGGACGAGGACCACGACGATGCCCCGCTGTTCGCCCCCGGTGACGAAGAGGAAGAGGCCGTCACCATCGATCTGGTGCAGACCCGCTATGACGTGCGTGGCGGCTGGGACCTGAACTGGGGTCCCTTCGAGCGGCTCAGGATCACGGGCGGCTTCGCAGATTATCAGCATACGGAGTTCGAGGGCGACCAGGTCGGCACCCAGTTTCTATCCGAGGGCTGGGAAGGCCGCGCCGAACTCGTCCAGGCGCCGCAAGACGGCTGGCGCGGCGCGGTGGGCGTGCAGGCCCTGCGACGCGACCTCGACGCCGTAGGTGACGAAGCCTACGTGCCCCAGACCCAAGTCACCGAGTTCGGAGCCTTCGCCCTTCAACGCCTGGATCGGGGCCGCTTCGGCGTCGAAGGAGGTCTGCGGCTCGATTCCAGGGAGCTCGATTCCGTCGCCGGCCAGCGTGACTTCAGCAACGTCTCGGGCTCGCTCGGCCTGTTTTTCCGCCCCACGCCGGACTGGTTCGTCGGCGTCAGCGTGGCCCGCAACGGCCGGGCCCCGACCGAAGCCGAACTCTTCGCGGATGGCCCGCACGTCGCCACGCGCGCCTATGAGGTCGGCGACGCAAGCCTCGATTCCGAGACCGTGACCTCGCTGGAAGGCACGCTGCACTTCGATCGCGGCCCCTTCAGCCTGGATCTGCACCTTTTCCACGCCCGCTATGACGGCTTTATCGACCTGAGGCCAACTGGGGCCGAGGAGGACGAGCTGCCGGTCTTCGCCTATGTGCAGACCGACGCAGAGTTCTCGGGCTTCGAGGCCGAGACGGCCTACCGGCTATGGGACGAGGGCGAGCGCCGTACGCTCGATCTTGAGCTGGCCGCTGACTATGTGCGTGGCTCCACGGACCTCGGTCCGCCGGCGCGGATTCCTCCGTGGTCGATAGCGGCCCGCGCCGAGATGGCGCTGGACAGCTGGACGGGCCGGCTGGAGCTGCGCGAGGTGGGCGAACAGGACCGGGTCACGGACTTCGAGCTGCCGACCGACGGCTACCGCACGTTGAACGCCTTCCTGTCCTGGGCGCCGGATCCGGAGCAGGGCCTGCTGATCTATGTCGAGGGACGCAACCTGAACGACGCAGAGATCCGCGAGCACGCCTCCTTCCTAAAGGATCTGGCGCCGTCGCCGGGCCGGAACGTGCGGGTCGGGGTGGTCTACAGATTCTAGTCCTGAGAGACTGCGGTTTGCTCGCCCGGGCGCGCTGGGCTAGAAGCGCGCCTCCATTCTTCTCGAGCCCCATCAGGACTCCATGACCGACTCGCCGCTCGCCAATCAGATCTCCGGCAATGTGCTCTTCTACAAGCAGCCGGAGCCGCTAACGCCCGAGCACCACTCCGGCCTCGGCGTGAAGCGCGTGGATCATCCCTTCGCCTTCGTTCAGGGCTCGCACATCGTGCCGCTGACGGTCGGTGAGTTCGCGCCCGCGGCCCTGTCCTATCCGATCGTCTTCGTCGGTGAGCCCAAGACCCCGCTGGCCGTCATGGGCCTGCGCCAGGGCGAGAACCTGTACATGACGCCGCAGGGCGACTTCCGGCCCGACGTCTACATCCCGGGCTACGTCCGCCGTTATCCGTTCATCTACGCCAACGAGCAGGGCTCTGACCGGATGATCCTGTGCGTGGACCGCCAAGCCGACTTCGTCACCGACAAGTTCGACGTCGCCTTCTTCGAGGACGGCAAGCCGACCGAGTACACCCAGAACTGCGTCAAGTTCTGCAACGACTTCGAGACCGAGCGCCAGCGCACGACCTCGTTCGTCCAGCTGCTGGAAGAGAACGACCTGTTCGACCAGCGAACGGCCAACTTCACGCCGCGCAATCCGGACGGTTCGGCCGGCCAGCCGCAGAAGATCGCCGACTACTTCGCCGTCTCGGAAGAAAAGCTGGCCAAGCTGTCGCAGAAGAAGCTGGCTGAACTTCGCGACAACGGCGCGCTCGGCCAGATCTACGCGCACCTGAACTCGCTGCTTGGCTGGGACCGCCTGATCGCGGTCGCCATGGACCAGGCCGCGCGCCAGCCGGCCGCCGCGAACGCCTGAGGCCAGGGCCAGGGATTGAAGATAGGGACGAGAGCGCAGCCTCTCGTCCCTTTTTCTTTGCGCGTTAGCGCCTGAGGAACACCGCCCGGGTCAGGCAGGAGAAGACCAGCCGCCCGGCCTCGTCCAGAAGGTCCTGCTGGGCGATGATGACCCCACGCTCGTCCCCAACCGGGTCCTTGCCCATGACGGTCAGCCGACCGCGCAGCAGTTCGCCCGCGGGCGGGGTGCGGGCGAAGCGCAGGGCGTCGATGGCCAGGGATTTGGTCCTCGCCCAGGACTTGGCGCACTCGGTCTCCAGCTTGCACCAGAGCGCATAGACCATGGCGTCCGGCGCACCGTGGGCCGCGTCCCAGTTGGGCGCGAAGCGGCGCGAGAACTCGGCGATGGCCTCGGCGTCGACGGCGCAGGCGCCCAGGGACACGACCTGGCCGACCTCCAGGTCGTCGAAATGGGTGAGGAATTCGTCGCTCACGGCTCCTCCGAGACGCGGACCAGCAGCTTGCCGTCGTGGGCGCCGGTGAACAGCCGGTTCAGCGATCCGACCGCGCCCTCCAGGCCGTCGTCGACGTGGACCTTCCACTTGATGCGGCCGTCGGCGACCCAGGGGCCCATCTCAGCCCACATCTCCTTGGCCCGCGGCGCATAGTCGAGCACCAGGAAGCCCTGGATGCGCAGGCGATGGGTGATGATCCGCGCCAGATTCGGCGCGCGCGGGGCCGAGGTCGCATTGTAGGCCGAAATCATGCCGCAGACGGCCATGCGGCCGTGCACCTTCAGGCGGTTCCAGACGGCGTTCATGATGTCGCCGCCGACGTTCTCGAAGTTCATCTCCACGCCATCGGGTGCAAGACGATCAAGCGCCGCTCCGACATCCTCGCCCTTGTAGTCGATGGCTGCGTCGAACCCGAGCTCGTCGGTCAGCCAGCGGCACTTCTCGGGCCCGCCGGCGATGCCGATGACCCGCGCGCCGCGCTGCCTGGCGACCTGACCCGCGATGGAGCCCACCGCGCCGGCGGCCGCCGAGATCACCAGGGTCTCACCCGCGATGGGCTTGAGCACGTCGGTCACGCCGAAATAGGCGGTCATGCCGGTCATGCCCATGACGCTGAGGTTAGCCGTCAGGGGCAGGCCGGGAATGCGTGGCGAGGGGCGCACGCCGCTCTCGTGCGCCACGGTGTACAGCGACCATCCGCCCTGCAGCGGCGTGACGATGTCGCCTTCCTTGTAGCGTTCGGACTTCGACGCCTCGACCACGCCCAGCGTCAGCCCGCGCATCACGTCGCCCAGGCCCACCGGCGGCAGATAGCCCTCGGCGTCGTTCATCCAGGTGCGATTGGTGGGATCCAGCGACAGATAGACGGTGCGGATGAGGACCTCGCCGTCGTTCAGGTCCGGAACCGGCGCCTCCACCAGCTCGAGGTCGCTGTCCTGGACCTCGCCGCGCGGCCTCTGGCGCAGCACCCACCGGCGGTTCATCGGCATGTTCGGCCCTCCGTCCTCAATCCAGACCTTATTGCGCGCCAAAACGCCCCCTTGTCGAGCCGGGCCGGATGGGGGAACGGAACAGCCATGCTTCAGCGCCTCCTGGCCCTCCTGTTCCTGGCCGTCGCCGTGCTGGCCTCGCCCGCCGCCGCCCAGGGTGTCGACACCGGCCATCTGCAGGCCCAGCTGGTGCACCAGACGCAATGGGCCGCCCCGGGCTCGACCGTCCACATCGCGCTTGTTCAGGACATCGACGAGGGCTGGCACACTTACTGGACCAATCCCGGCGACACGGGCCAGGCGACCGCGCTGGACTGGACGCCAGCGCCGGGCGTGCGGATTGGCGAGCCCGTCTGGCCGACGCCGGAACGCATCCTGACCGAGGCGGGCGCCGACCGCTTCATGTCCTATGCCTATCAGGGCCGGGTCGTGACGCCGGTCCCGGTCGAGGTCCCCGCCTGGGCCCGGCCGGGCGACAGCCTGAATATCCAGGTCGCGGCCACCTTCTACGTCTGCAGCGACACCCTGTGCATCCCCGAAGACGCCCGGCTGTCTCTGGAGCTGCCGGTGCGCGAGGGCCGTCCGCCGCTCGACGGACGCTGGGGCTCGGTCATCAGCCAGACGCTGGCCGCCGCGCCCCAGCACGGCGCCGTCGAGGCCACGGCCATGCTGACCGGTGGGGTCCTGACCCTGTCCTTCGCGGGCGAGGACCTGGCCGAAATCGACGCCGACGGCGCCTATTTCCTGCCGGCGGAGGCGGGGGTGATCCATCAGGCGGCCGTCCAGCGCGTCGAGCGCGGGACGCGCGGCCTGACCCTGTCGGTGCCCGTCAACGAGCGGCTGCTGGTCCTGACCCGACCCATCGAAGGGGTGCTGGCGACCCGCGCGGGGAGCTGGCGGGTGTCCGCCGAACCGGGGCGGCCGCTGCCCGGCTCGACCGGACGCGGCCCGGCCGAACCCGCCCCGCTGCAGGGCGCGCTCGGCCAGCCGGCGGGCGGACTCGGCGCCCTGCAGGCGCTCGCCTTCGCCTTCCTCGGCGGCTTGATCCTCAACATCATGCCCTGCGTCTTTCCGATCCTGTCGATGAAGGCGGCCAGCCTCGCCAAGGCGGCGGCGCGGCCGGCTTCGGCGCGTCTTGAGGGCCTGGCCTTCCTGGCCGGAGTGCTCGCGACCTTCCTCGTCCTGGCCGGCCTGCTGCTCGTGCTGCGGGCGGGCGGAGAGGCCATCGGCTGGGGCTTCCAGCTGCAGAGCCCCGCCGTAGTCGCCGTGCTGGCGCTGGTCATGCTGGCGGCCGGGCTGAACCTGTCGGGCCTCTATCACGTGGGCGCCTCGGCCCAGCGCCTTGGGCAGGACGCCGCCGCCAGCCTCGAAGGACCGCTCGCGCGGCTGCGTCCCTGGGCGGGCTCGGCGCTGACCGGCGTGCTGGCCGTGGTGGTCGCCGCCCCCTGCACGGCGCCCTTCATGGCTGCGGCCATCGGCTACGCCGTGACCCAGCCGGCCTGGCTGGCGCTGGCGGTCTTCGCCGCGCTCGGCCTCGGCTTCGCGGCGCCGTTCGTGCTCATCAGCTTCACGCCTCGCCTGCTGCGCGCCCTGCCGCGCCCCGGCCCTTGGCTGGGCCGCGCCAAGGCCGTGCTGGCCCTGCCGATGTACGGCGCGGCGATGTGGCTGGCGTGGGTGTTCCTGCGCCAGGCGGGGGCGGGTCCGACGGCCTGGCTGGCGGTGGCGGCGCTCGGCGCGGGCCTTGCCCTCTGGCTCTATGGCCGGCGTCAGACCGCCGAGATGGAAGGCTGGAGGCGCCCGCCGGCGGCGGCCGTCATCGCCGGGGTCGCCGTCCTGGCGGTCGCGGGCCCGGCCCAGGCCCCCCGGGGCCCCCCCGCCGCCCGGTCCTCCAACGACGCTCCCCCCCCCGCCCCGCCCCGGGCCCCCCCCGCCCGCGGCCAGGCCCCGGGGGGGGGGCCGGGG
>NZ_JANJTL010000112.1 GCF_024711105.1 Brevundimonas sp.
CGTCGCCGAACAGGCGGTCGTCGCCCAGGCCGCCCGAGACCGTGTCGTTCCCGGCCCGGCCATACAGGAAGTTGTTCGCGTCCGACCCCGTGATCTGGTTGGCCAGCCCGTTGCCGTAGCCGTTCACCGCAGACCCCAGCAACACCAGGTTCTCCAGGTGATCCCCCAGCGTCCGGTTCACCGAACTGCGGACCGTATCAACCCCCTCGCCCAAAAGCTCGAGCGTCTGGTCGCCCCCGGAATCCACCTCATAGACGTCGTTGCCCGAGCCGCCCCGCATCGTGTCCGAACCCGAACCTCCGTCGAGCAGGTCGTCGCCGCCCATGCCGCGCAGGGTGTCGTTGCCGCCGTAGCCGCGAAGCGTGTCGTTGGATCCGCCGCCGTTCAGGTTGTCGTTGCTCTGCCCTCCCGCAAGGTCTCGCCGCGCATCGGCGGAAACCACGCCGTTCACGACGTCGAAGGTCCCATTGGAGAACTGCAGCGCCTCGACGTTGCGGAGTTCGCCGGACCCGTCCGGGTCCGTCACGAAGATCGAACCGCCGGAATAGGTGATCGTGTAAGCCCCGCGCAGGCCGGAGAAGACAGCTACGTCCAGGCCCGCGCCGCCGTCGAGGACGTCGTCGCCGAGGCCTCCACGAAGCGTGTCGTCACCGAGACCACCGCGAAGCGTGTTCGCGTGCGCATTCCCGACCAGCAAGTCGTTGAACGATGAGCCGTCTAGGTTCTCGATTCCGAATAGAACGTCGCCGTCCGCGTCGCCGCCCAGGCCGCTGCCGGTCTGGAGATTGACCGTAACGCCTGCGGACGAGTTCCAATATGATGCGGTGTCTATGCCCTCGCCCCCATCAAGGGTGTCAGCACCTGAGCCTCCTTGAATAAAGTCCGAGCCTCCGCCCCCTTCGAGGACATCGTCGCCTTCGCCGCCCTCAATGCGGTCGTTTCCCGTCATCCCGTACAAGATGTTAGCCTCAGCGTCTCCGATGATAACATCGGCAAACGCTGTGCCGATGACATTTTCCACATCCCGGAGCGTATCAAAACCGGAGACGGAGCTTTGTGATACTTGCAGAAGGAGGTTTATAGTGACCGCCACGGAGGGCAACGATTCGACAGGGGGCCGCCACGACTGGAATGTGACAGTGTCGATGCCCTCTCCGCCGTCAATCACATCATCTCCGAAACCACCTTCGATTATGTCGTTTTCGGCACCGCCAAAAAGATTGTTAGCACCTGCCCCGCCTACGATAATGTCGTCCCCATCCCCGCCCCACACGGAGCCAAAGCCGTCTAAGGAAAGACGGTTAGAGCCCCCGTCGCCAATTAGGTCGCCGGCAGCAGTATGCGCATTCTCGAACCCATTTATTCGGGCGACTGCCCGGATTTCTATCGCGCGGGTTTCGTAGTTGTAGAATGTTCTCTCTAGTTGCCCAGCCAACAAATTGACATTAGTCGGCTCATTTAAGCAAACGAGGGCATCGACACCAGAATCCCCGCTCAAAAGTGCGAGGTCTATCTCAGGATAGACCCGATGCTCGTGGGGAAGAGTAAATTCATTGTAGTAGACGATATCGTCTCCATCGCCGCCGAACATCTCAATTGCTCTGTAGCCGCCCATTCTCCCGTCTTTGGAGACGTACAGGGCATCATCGCCCTCGCCGCCAAACAGGCGGTCGGCCCGGCCGCCGCTAGCCAAGACATCGTTGCCGGCGCCGCCAAGAATCGTGGCTGCATTAGCGCCGCCGATAATTTGGTCGTCGCCCGCGCCCCCGTCCACCCAGGTTGGGGCTCCAATTGTATCTAGCCCGACAACATCGCCGCCGCCGCTGAGAACCCAGCGTTCGATGTTCACGACAATATAACTCTGCCCCCCTACGTAAATCTCGGACCGACCAAAGCCCATGGGGGCGGCGAAATAGGTAGTGCCGGCACCGGACAGGTCCAATACATCAGTGCCTGAACCGCCATCTATATTACCGCGTGTAGTTGATACTGGATTTCCCCACGCAAGACGGATGATGTCGTCACCGGATCCGCCGAAAATACTATCCGGCCCACCCCTCCCATATATGATGTCGTTCCCGCCATAACCAAATATGTCTTCACCGTCCGGCGTCCCGTAAAGGATGTCATCCTCGTCTGTTCCAAATATCTCTGGCATGGGTAGAGCCTCTCTCGGGGCAACCATCGTGAAGCAATTGCTAGGAGAGCGATAGGCGACTTCTCCCGCCACGACTCGCACGCACGTCCTACCGGTAGCGACGTGTTCGAGCAGCTTGGGAAGGACCCTAGATCTAACAGCACGTTAGTCGGCATGAGCCGGGCCTGATCTTGGCCCCGGACCGACTGGCACTGGGAGAAACCCTCCATAGCCAAGCAACCGCACGGGGTGCGAGAGAACGAGCGCTGTTGCTCCTGAGGAGCGCGTCGTTTCTTTGGTCCTTTTCGATACTCGCAGCTCGGATGTGGGTCGCTCCGGAGATCGCCCTGACAGACAGAGCGCCGCTTGTAGGGTCTGTCTTTACGGCCTTATGGACGAGCTAACCCAGCCGTCAGGCCCCGGTCATAGCTGGGTGCGAGGCCGGCGACCTCACACTTTGCCCCTGGCCGCGCCGCTGGTCTTGAAGTCGAGAGTCGCCCGCCGCGTCGTCATCAGGCGGCCTCCGGCTCGGGTTCGGCGTCGGGCTCGTCCTGGTCCTCGATCGGTATGAGAAGGATCTCCGGCTGGTCCTCCGGCCGCAGTCTCGGCTTAAGGCCCGCCAGTTCGGAGACCCGCCTCAGGATGGACTCGGGATAGGAGGTCTCGTGACCGGGCGACCAGAAGGGCGGTTCGCCCGCTCTAAGCGCGGGCAAGAACAGTTCCGCCAGGCGCGGCCCCCGTTCGCGGCGCCGGGCCGGAACGACGGTTTGCTCTTCGAACACCCGGCGTACGACCTTGCTGGAGCCAGGCGTAAGCCCACCATGCTGGATCACGGCGTTGTCGCCAGAGATGCTCTGGATTTCGGCTTCGCGTTCGGTCGGGATGAGGTGACCGCTCGACTCGAAGGTCCACCGCTTCACGCGCCGGCGCTTCAGGACCCGGGCCTCTTCAGGCGGAAGGTCGCGCAACAGGCTCTCGGGCCCCTGGAGCGCTCCCTTGCCCGCGGGGAGGTTCTGGTTGGCCTCCTGGACGGCTAGGTCTGCCTCAGCGCATTGGCGCACCAAGTCCGCCAGTTCGCGAGCCGCTCGAGGATAGATTTCAGCGAGCCGACTGGCAGCCGCGTCGCTGAGCTTCTTCGCCGCCCTGTACTTGGCCGCCGCAGCGCTCTCGGCCTCCCGCTCCCTCACGTCGGTGAGTTGAGCCTCGAGAGCCGCGACGAAGGCGGACGCCCGCTCTAGGCGCTCTTCGGCCTGGGCTTGCTCCGCCTTGAAGCGCCGTAGCGCGTCATCGCCAGCGAGCAAGGCTTGCGAGCGCCGGTCCACAAGAGCCTGAAGCGCCGCGCCGGCCTCCGTCTCCTCCTGCCGCGCTTTGTCGAGCGCCGCCTCAACCGGGCCGCTCGCCGTGGCCTTCAGGGCGTTCTTCAAAGTGTCGATAATTCCCATTTCCATCCGATCCGGGTGGTTCGGAGGAGGCGCAGCCGGGTATGAGCGAGGAAACCGGCTGCGCCCCCTCCACGGCTCTCACCAGCCGTGTCCAAGGAGAACACGGGAATTCTCGGTGATCGGCGGGAGCGTCTCCAGCGAAGAAAACGAAAAAAACGAAGCGCTCAGCGTGCATCAGCCTTGGCGCGTGAGTTTGAGGAAGGCGTCCAGCTTCTCCTCGTACACGCGCCAGCGCCCCCCGGTCTTGATTCCCAGCTCGTAGCGTTGGCACCAGTTAATGATCGTCTCCGGCGTCACTTGGGCCTTGCCGGCGGCCATCTGGGGCGTCGTGACCTTCTGGGGAGCCCCCCGGTCCGGCTGCGCATTCACCTCTGGTGCTCGTGCCCTCATGACGGCGGCATTGGCCTCCAGCCAGGCCGCGAGCCGATCGCGCACGATCAAGGCCACCTCCTCCTCTGTGTAGAGTTTGGAGGCCGACTTAAAGGGGTCATCAGTCGGCGGTCCGGACCGTTCATGCCGCATGGCGTTCACCGCCATGCTGCCGTCTTGGTACGACGGTGCCAGTACCATCATTCCTCGGAGAGCGAACCTCAGAGGACTCCTTCAAAGGTATAGGGCGAACCTCTGCTTCCTCTGTCGGCGTCGCAGATTTGCGTCTCAAAGCCGGTGTGTGAGGCGCAGGGGGATTGCGTCTCAAATCGGCGCTTGAGCGGAACCCCTGCTTCGCTTCATGCAGCTTCGGCCGGTATCGATTTGGGGCCCGCTTGTTCGGGCGGGTCCAGGTCAGGTGACCCTTTGCCTTGAGCTCATCCGCCGCATAAGTGACGGCCCGTTTGGAGACCCCCAAATCCGCGGCGAGTGTGGTTTGGCATGGCCACGCCTCGCCCGTCGTGGCGTTGAGGTAGGAGGACAACCGAAGGCCCATCCGAAGTGCCCCGCGCGACAGGCTGGCGTCCAGGGTCAGTTGTTCGATCCAGCGAAGCTTGTTGGCCAGAAACACCGTGCCGGGCTGCTTGGGCCTCTCTGTGTTATGCAGCTGCAATGGGGTGCGGCGCGAGCCAAGCTCGAGGGCGAAGGCTTCGAACTCGGCCTCAAAGTCACGCTCGACGGTCATGACGAGTCATCCCCGTGCGTGTAGAAATGTGGTGTTCGAGCCGCCTAACCGAACATTGAGCCCCGGTAGCGCCCGCCAGCGCGCCGGGGCTTCGCACGTCTGGCGAAGCCTTCTGAGATCGGAGCACGGCTTAGCTCGTAAGCTGCGAGGTGTTGGTCACCGGCTGGCCGAGCCGCCGCTCCACCCAAGCGTCCAGTTCCTGAACGTCGTAGTAGGGGAAGCGGCCGAGCCTCTGAAACGGCGGGGCCTCGCCACTGGGCACGCCAAGGCAGGCCCACTTCGCCAGCGTCGCCGGCGCGATCTCAAGACCGTGGCGCGTCCGGAGGTACTCTGCGGCCGCCTTGCGACGAAGGCGAGGTTTCGAACTTAGGCTTGACGCCTGCGCCCCGTGACTTTCGTGGATAGAATCTTGCATTTCCAACCTTCGCAACTGAGGACAACTAGACCACCAACACCTCCCGCCAGCACGCAGCCCGCGGCAGTTTCTCCGTTGATGGCCTCGCCCAATTGCGAGGCCTGGCTTACCGATACTTGGTTCGCCTCAAGGCTATTCAGCCCCCCGCCCAATCGCAGGGACCCGAGCCAGTACTCGGAAGTGCCCGAACCACTAGCAATAGACAAAGTCGTGGAGCTTCATGCCGCCGTCAAGGCCATAGTCCCGCCATCGCCGGAATAGGGGCCTTCACCTCCGTAGTTCGGCTGGTCTAGCAGTTCGCCCACGAGTGACTGCATGACCATCCAGTGGCGGTGAGTAAAATCGTCCGTTGACGGCCCAGGCATGTGCCAGGCCGCGACTCTCGCCTTGATCCGCACCTCCTCCTCATTCCTGGCGCGGACCGCCATGATCCGATCCACGAGAGGATCAATCACCTCGTAGTAGGCCTCGACCTGTCCGCTGGCGGAGGCAGGCCAGGAGACAAAAGGCAGTGGTCGCTCCTCGTCCATGGCGCGAGTCGCAGCTTCGAACTCTTCATACAGCGCTGACAGGGACAGGCCCTCGTCAGCCTCCTCGAACTTTTCTTCCTCAGCCATGTTTCATTCTCCGTTTCAGGGGTGTGGGCGCACTCACTGGACGGTGGCTGGCTGCCATAGCGTCCGCGATCTTGGCCGCCGTGCGCTCCGCTACGGCCAAGACGGGGTCAGCGTTGACGTGGCTGTAAAGTTCGGTCGTGCTCGTCTGCCGATGGCCAAGCACCTTCCCCAAGAGGAACAAGCTGGAGCCATTGGCGACGGCGAACGAGGCAAACGAGTGCCTGAGGTCGTGCAGCCGGACATTGCTGAGGTTGTAGGCCACGTGGCCGCCTTGCTCGGCCGCCTTCACCGCCAATGAGGTGGCGCGCCCTCGTACGTGATCCCATGCCCTCTGGAGACCGACCGCGGGGCCGTCGCCGTAGGCAGCCGGAAAGACGAACTCAGACGAACCGCCTCGCCGGCGATCGATGATCTGGAGCGCAGCTGAGGCAATCGGAACGGACCGGGCGCCAACCTTTGAGTCCGGCAGGCGTAGCGCCTGACGCTCGAAGTCGACCCAAGACCATCGCAACCCCAGGACCTCCGACTTCCGGCATCCGGACAGCATGAGCACTCGGATGGCGTCGGCCAGCGCGCTGCCGATGCGCCCTTCGGACTCTAGCTCGTTCACCGCCTGGGCGATGAAGGCCACCTCCCGATCGCAGAGGAAGCGCTCTCGCCGCTCAGACTTGTAAAGGGACACGCCCTTGGCCGGGTTGGCCGACAGCCGGCCGGTCTCCACAGCGAACTGTAGCGTAGCCTTGAGGATGACCGTCGCCATGGACGCTGCCCGGTGCCCTCCTCTGACGATCGCCTTGCCGCGGGCCTTCGTCTTCTCCACGACGGCGCTCTTGCCCGCCGCCACGTCCGCCTGAAAACGAGCGATGTCCGCACGCGTCAGATCCCGGGCGACCTTGCGACCCAGAAGCGGTTTGACGTGGCGCGTCAGGACCGATCGGTCGTGGACCCAGGAGGAAGCCTTCTTGTTTGGCTTATGCGCCGGCCCCTCGTCCAAGTAGACATCGGCCAACTCCGCCACGGTCGGCGCCTTTCGCGCATCTACCTTCGCCGCTTGCGGGTCCAGGCCAGCCTTTACGTCACGCAGCAGCTCGGCCGCTCGAGCGCGCGCCTCGTCCACGGTGTACGGGCTGCCCACCTTGCCTATCGTGAACCGCCGAGTGGCGTTCCCCACGCGGTACTTCAAGACGAAGCTCTTGGTACCGCTCGGCTTAACCCGGACACCGAAGCCGCGAACGTCTGAGTCCCACACAAAGGCCTCGGCGTCTGACGACGCCAGGCTGTCGATAACGCGCTTAGTTAGCCTCGGCATGCCGGCCCCCGGGGAACCGCCAGGGAACCGATGAGCGGCAAATTACCGCCGTCCCCAGCAATCAGTGGAAGCGACGCTAGACCCGCGAATTCCAGCCGCACAAGGGGTCAGCGCGTGTCAGCAATCACGCGGAAACGACGGAAAACACGCCGAGATACAACTTTTAATCAGAGGGTCCTCGGTTCGAGTCCGAGAGGGCGTACCATTTTCCCATCTAGAACCGGTACGTCAGCGCCACCTGAACGATCGGGTAGAAGCGCAGGACGTCGGCGTCCTCCTCGATGCGGGCTTCCTCCTCGCGGAGCTCGGCCTGCAATGTGGGATCGTTCGACAGGGTCCCACCGACCGACACCAGGGAGACGTCTGGTTCCTGGCCAATGGCGACGCCGGCCATGGCGCGCCAGCCCCAGCCGGGGCCCTGGAAGGTGTTGTCCCAACCCAGCCCGGCGACCGGGGCGAAGTCGCCGAAGTCCGCCTCGCCCTCGAGGCGCCCGACCTGGGCCGGGGTGAAGGTCTGATCCCCGACTGTCACCGGGCCGGTGGGCTGGGCGTCGAGTCCGAGCGCTCGCTCTCCGAACAGGGCCCCGCCGGTCACGAAGAAGGACCCGCCGCCGGGGTGGTACTGGGCGAAGGCGCCGAAGACGTCGCTGTCCACCTCGCCGGTGTAGTTGATGTCGTCCACGTCCTGGTCGTGATCGAAGTTCAGGGTCTCGTAGGCCCCACGCACGACGAACCGGTCGGTGACCTGGAACTGCGCCTCGGCGTGAAGTCCGGTCGTGCCGACCCCGGCGCCGACCGCCAGACGATCCTGCGCCAAGGCGGCGCCCGGAATAAGCAGCGCCGCAGACGCCGCGGTGAAGACGAGAATCCGCATGTATGGTCTCCGCATAGACAGGGCGGAAAACCTTTAAGGCGTCGAAATGGTTGCGGCCGAAGGCCTATTCCCACTCGATCGTGCCCGGCGGCTTGGACGTCACGTCATAGACGACGCGGTTTACGCCCCGGACCTCGTTGATGATGCGGGTCGCGGTGCGAGCCAGGACGTCCCAGGGGAACTGGAAGAAGTCGGCCGTCATGCCGTCGGTCGAGGTGACGGCGCGGAGCGCGAGGACCTTCTCGTAGGTGCGGGCGTCGCCCATCACGCCCACGGTCTTGACCGGCAGCAGCACGGCGAAGGCCTGCCAGATCTGGTCATAGAGGCCGGCCTTGCGGATCTCGTCCAGATAGATGGCATCCGCCTCCTGCAGGGTGGCGACGGCGTCCGGCGTGATCTCGCCCGGGATGCGGATGGCCAGGCCCGGTCCCGGGAAAGGATGGCGTCCGACGAAGGCGTCGGTCAGCCCCAACTCGCGGCCCAGCGCCCGCACCTCGTCCTTGAACAGCTCTCGCAGCGGCTCGACCAGCTTGAGCTTCATGTAGTCCGGCAGGCCGCCGACGTTGTGGTGGCTCTTGATGACATGGGCCTTGCCGCTGGACGCCGAGACGCTCTCGATCACATCCGGATAGAGGGTGCCCTGGGCCAGGAACTGGGTGCCCTCGATCTTGGCGGACTCGCGGTCGAAGATCTCGATGAAGACCCGGCCGATCGTCTTGCGCTTGGTCTCGGGGTCCGACTGCCCGGCCAGTTCGCCGAGGAATTCCTTCGACGCATCAACGTGGATAAGCGGGATGTTGTAGTGCTCACGGAAGAGCGTCGTGACCTGCTTGGCCTCGTCCTTCCTCAGCAGGCCGGTGTCGACGAAGACGCAGGTCAGCTGGTCGCCGATGGCCTCGTGGATCAGCACCGCCGCGACCGAGGAGTCCACGCCGCCCGAAAGGCCGCAGATGACCTTGGCGTCGCCGACCTGGGCGCGGATCTGGGCGATCTTCTCGTCGCGATAGGCGGCCATGGTCCAGTCGCCGGACAGGCCCGCGATCCGGTGGGTGAAGTTCTTCAGCATGGCCGCGCCGCGCGGCGTGTGCATGACCTCAGGGTGGAACTGGATGCCGTAGAGGCGCCGGCTCTCGTCGCCGATCACCGCATAGGGCGAGCCCGGCGAGGTGGCGATGACCTCGAAGCCGTCGGGGATGGCGACGATCTTGTCGCCGTGGCTCATCCAGACCGTCTCTTCCTCGCCGACGCCGGCGAGGCCTTCGAGCAGGGGCGAGGCCTTCTGGATGGTGATCTCGGCGCGGCCGAACTCTCGGTGATGGCCACCCTCGACCTTGCCGCCGAGCTGCTCGCACATGGTCATCTCGCCGTAGCAGATGCCCAACACCGGCACGCCCGCGTCGAACACAGCCTGCGGGGCGCGGGGGCTGCCTTCCTCGTGCACGCTTTCAGGGCCACCCGAGAGAATGATCGCCGCCGGGCTCATGGCCTGGAGCGCCGCCTCCGCCTTCGCGTAGGGATGGATCTCGCAGTAGACGTTCGCCTCGCGCAGGCGCCGGGCGATCAGCTGCGTCACCTGGCTGCCGAAGTCGACGATGAGGACGGCCTGGTGCTCGGCGGGGGTGGTCATTTCGGCTCCGATGATTTCTCGAGGACGGCGACGAAGTAGCCGTCCGTTCCGGCTTCCAGCGGTGTGAACCGCGTGCCCGGATTCTTGGCGGTGAAGTCGGGACGGCGTTCGAGGAAGGCGGCCAGCCGGTCCTCGTTCTCCTCGGCGAACAGCGAGCAGGTGACGTAGACCATCCGCCCGCCGGGCTTCACGAAGGGCGCGGCCTGGTCGAGCACGGCGTCCTGCTCGGCCATGCGGCGCTCGAGCTGTTCAGGTGTCAGCCGCCACTTGGTGTCCGGATGCCGCCGCCAGGTGCCGGAGCCTGTGCAGGGGGCGTCGACGAAGACCACGTCCATGCGCCCGTCCAGACCCTTCAGCGCGTCGAGTTCGACCGGAGAACGGACCTGCAGGTTGCGCACCCCCGCCCGCTGGGCGCGCGGAATGATGTCGGCCATGCGCCGCGCGTCGGCGTCATAGGCGTAGAGCTGGCCCGTGTTGCCCATCCGCGCGGCGAGCGCGAGCGTCTTGCCGCCGCCGCCGGCGCAGAAATCGAGCACCTGCTTGCCGGCGATCTCACCCGCCATCTCCACTGTCAGCTGGCTTCCCAGGTCCTGGACCTCGAACCAGCCCTTGTGGAAGGCCGGTATGGTCTCGACCGCGCCGGTGCGGACCGCCGGGTCCGGCGCCGGAATACGCGCGGCGGTCGGTACGGCCACGGCCGGTCCGGCGCCGAGCGGCTGGAGCGTCTTCATGGCGCGCTCCGGGTCGGTCTTCAGCGTGTTGATGCGCAAGTCCACCGGCGCGCGGTGCGCCAGATGTTGACCATGTAGGCCGCGCAGGTCGTCGAACACCCGCGCCATGTGCGGATCGAGCCAGTCGGGATAGTCGCCCTTCACGGGATTGGGCGCGTCGTCCAGCGCGCGCGGCGCCTCCAGTGACGAGCGCTCGGCCTCGCCCAGGGCGCCCGGACCGTGCGGCGCCTCCACGGCCGCCTCGGCGATCCGGTCAGGCGACCAGCGCCAGTCGAAGGCGAGCACGCCGAGGACCGCGGCGCGGGGCGTGTCCTCGCCCATCCGCCAGGCCAGGGAGCGGCGACGCCGCAGGGCGTCCAGAACCAAGCCCGAGACGAAGGCCCGGTCCTTGGCCCCAGCGAAGCGCGAGCGGTCCGACCAGGCCTTGAGCGCGATCTTGGCCGGGACGCGCCGGGTCTCGAGATCGGTGAGGACCTCTATCGCCGCCGTGATCCGCCCGCCGTCTCGCAAACTCGCCTCAGATGAACAGGGAAGACAGGACCATCACCAGCCCGGAGATCGAGACGGCGAAGACAAGGGTCCGCAGGACCGGCACGCCAAAGGCGTACAGCGGCACATAGACCGCCCGGCCGACGACATAGAGCATGGCGCCCAGCTGGGCGTTCGGGTCCTCGGCGCCAGAGATCAGCGTGCCCAGCACGCCCGCCACAAAGAACGGAAAGGTCTCCATGAAGTTGGCCTGGGCCCGCTGGAGGCGCGCGGCCACGCCGGTGATCCGGCGCGGCTCGTCCCGGGCGCTGACGTTGTAGCCGAGACCCGTCTGGCGCGTGACCGCGGCGGCGGTGATGAACACCTGGGCCAGGCCCACGACCACCGCCCATCCCAACCAGTTCAGCAAGCTGATGTTCTCGAGCAACTCCATGGCGCCCTCCCCGGTCAGCCCTGGCGATAGTTCGGCGCCTCGCGCGTGATCATCACGTCGTGGACGTGGCTCTCGCGAAGGCCGGCGTTGGTGATGCGCACGAAGCGCGCGCGCGTCTGGAACTCGTCGATGGTCGCGGCGCCCACGTAGCCCATGGCGGCGCGCAGGCCGCCCACCAGCTGGTGGATCACCGGGCCGATCGGACCCTTGTAGGGCGTCTGACCCTCGATGCCTTCGGGCACGAGCTTCTGGGTCTCCACCTCCTTCTGGAAGTAGCGGTCAGCCGAGCCCGCGCCCATGGCGCCCACCGAGCCCATGCCGCGGTACGACTTGTAGGAGCGGCCCTGGTAGAGGAAGACCTCGCCAGGGCTCTCATCCGTGCCCGCGAACATCGAGCCCATCATGGCCACCGAGGCGCCCGCCGCGATGGCCTTGGCGAGGTCACCCGAATACTTGATGCCGCCGTCGGCGATGACCGGCGCGCCCGAAGCCTTCGCCGCTCGCGCGGCCTCCATGACCGCGGTCAGCTGAGGCACGCCGACGCCCGCGACGATCCGGGTCGTGCAGATGCTGCCGGGGCCAATGCCCACCTTCACCGCATCCGCGCCCGCATCGATCAGGGCGCGCGCCGCATCGTAGGTGGCGATGTTGCCGGCCACGATCTGAAGCCGGTTGTTCTC
>NZ_JANJTL010000119.1 GCF_024711105.1 Brevundimonas sp.
CGATCGCAACGGCGCCCAGGCGGACTTCTCCGCCAGCCTCGGAGCCAATGTCACCTCAAGCCGTGGCGACACCCTCGGTCGCGCTGTCGGCTTCGCCCGCGACAGCGCTTCGGGCGCCCGCTACGTCCTGGTCCAGGGCGCGGACGGCGCGGTCCGTGGCGTGCGCACGACCGACCTCGAAGTCCAGGGCGACGGCTCGCTGAACAGCGACCTGACCGCCTACAGCTTCCGCCGTTTGCCGGAGCAAGGCTCCACCGAAACGGCCGACAACAGCCGTCGCTCCCGCAGCGGTTCGGACGTGGACGAGCTCTACTAGAAGGAGCACCCGCAAGATGACCCCGCCCGCAACGGGCGGGGTCTCCCTGCCCTTCGAACAGCAGGCTCGTTCCCCCGGTCAGGACCCGGCCGCTACGCCCCGAACACCCGGAACGCCGCCGCCACGCGCTCGTACACCTCCCGCTTGAAGGGGGCGGCGATGTCGGCGACGCGGTCCAGGCGCTCCCAGCGCCAGGCGTCGAACTCGGGGTGGCCGAAGGCGTTCAGGTCGACCTCCGAGTCCTCGCCGGTGAAGCGGTAGGCGAACCAGATCTGCTTCTGGCCGCGCCAGCCGGGACGGCCCATGGCCTTGTCGCGGGCGATGACGGCGGGCGGGAAGTCGTAGGTGATCCAGCCCTCCGTGCGGGCCAGGTATTCGACCGAGCGTACGCCCGTTTCCTCGGCCAGCTCGCGCCGGGCCGCGGTCTCCAGGTCCTCGCCGGGATCGACGCCGCCCTGCGGCCACTGCCAGCGGCGGCCGCTGTGCATGTCGGCGCGACGGCCGATCCAGGTCAGGCCGGCGGGATTGAAGAGGACCACCCCGACGTTCGGACGGTGCTCCGGGTGGAGGTCGGGCTCGCTCACCCGCGCCGCACGCCGGGCCGCTGGGCCAGGGCCGAGGCCGGGGCCAGCTGGACGCCGCGCTCGTCCAGCCCGCGGATCCAGTGGGCGGCGGTGGCCACGGTCACGGGGAAGCCCATGCCGGTCCCGAGCGCCTGTCCGTTCTGGCGCGCGCTGGCCTCCAGGGCGTTGAGCGCCGCCAGGATCGAGGCCGCCTCGCGCGTCTCGTCGACGATCCGGTCGGCGCTGGCCCGGGCGTAGGCGCCCTGGCGGCGCCGCGCCTGGCCGTCGTCGATGAAGGCCAGGCCGCGCGAACGCATCCGCGCCATGAAGGCGGTCGTGGCCGTGTCGGATTCGAAGAAGGCCCCGCCGAAATAGTTGGTCACACCGAAATAGCCGGTGGCGCGGCCCATGAGCCAGTTCAGGCGGCGGTCCAGCTCGTCGATGTCGGCGTCGGCCAGCAGGGTGTAGGGGCCGGTGTCGGTCTGGGGGAAGTCCTCCGGCTCCATCGGCAGTTCGATCATCACCTCGTGGCCGTCGGCGCGGGCCAGGTCGATCCAGCCCTACAGCCCCTCGGCGTAGGGAATGAAGCTCAGCGTCACCTCGGCGGGCAGGGCTTCGATGGCGGCGCGGGTGGCCGGGCCGTTCAGGCCAAGGCCGCCGACCACCAGGGCCACGCGCGGGCGGCCGTCGCCGACGAAGGGCCGGGCGTAGGCGGAAAAGGGCGTGCGGCCATCGGTGGCGATCACCGGCAGGGGACCGCTGGGGCCAGGCTGGCTCAGGCCCGCGATCGGGGCGGGCGCCAACGGATTGGCCGGGGGCTGGCGCACCACCGGCCCCGACAGGACCTGGCCTCCGCCCGGCAGGGTGATGATGGCCTCGCCGCCGGTCGCGTCCACGTCACCCGGGGCGGTCAGGTCCTGATAGACGCCCAGCGTATCGACGCCGAACACCTCCGCCCCGGTCAGGGCCGGGCGCTCGGGGGCCTCGGGCCGGTCGACCCCGGCCCGCGCTGACGGCAGGCCCGCGCGCGGGTCGCCCAGCACGGCGACGAAGGTCGCGCCCGCGCCCAGGAACAGCAGGCCGGCGGCCGCGACGGCCACGGGCGGCTTCTTCAGGAAGGCGAGGATGGCGGCAGGCGTGAAGCGGGCCTCGCGCACCGGCGGCGGTGCGCCGGCGGCGGCGGCCAGGGCGGACTGACGGCGGGCGAACATGGCCCCGGAATCATGGGGCTGGGCGGTTAACGAAAGGCTGAAATCTCGGCCTAGTCGACGTTGGCCATCGCTCTCAGCGCCGAGGCCCGGATCTTCTCGCTCTCGGACTTCAGCTGGCCGCAGGCGGCCAGGATGTCCCGGCCCCGCGGCGTGCGGATCGGCGACGCATATCCCGCCCGGTTCAGGATGGCGGCGAAGGCCTCGATCGTCTTCCAGTCCGAGCACTGGTAGTCCGTGCCGGGCCAGGGGTTGAAGGGGATCAGGTTCACCTTGGCCGGGATGCCGGAGATCAGCTTGACCAGGGCCCGCGCCTCCTCCGGAGAGTCATTGACGCCCTTCAGCATGACGTATTCGAACGTCACCCGCCGCGCATTGCCCAGCCCCGGATAGGCCCGGATGCCGGCCAACAGCTGCTCCAGCGGATACTTCTTGTTCAGCGGCACCAGCTCATTGCGCAGTTCGTCATTGGTCGCGTGCAGGCTGATCGCCAGCATGGTCTGGGTCCGCTCGCCCAGCTCCTTGAGCATCGGCACCACGCCCGAGGTCGAGACCGTGATCCGCCGCCGCGACAGGG
The DNA here is from genome assembly GCF_024711105.1 of Brevundimonas sp. Lineage (GTDB taxonomy): Bacteria > Pseudomonadota > Alphaproteobacteria > Caulobacterales > Caulobacteraceae > Brevundimonas. Next base: position 2,665 of record NZ_JANJTL010000119.1, read on the forward strand.
CGATGCCCTCGTTGTCCGAGATGATGTCGATGGCGTCGGCGACGTGGTCCAGATTGTAGAGCGGCTCGCCCATGCCCATGAAGACGATGTTGGACAGGCGCCGGTCTTCCTTGGGCGACGGCCATTCGCCCAGGTCGTCGCGCGCGACCTGCACCTGGGCTACGATCTCGGCGGCGGTCAGGTTGCGGACCAGCTTCTGGGTGCCCGTGTGGCAGAAGGTGCAGTTCAGGGTGCAGCCGACCTGCGACGAGACGCACAGGGCGCCGGCGCGGCCCACGTCCGGGATGTAGACGGTCTCGATCTCGATGCCGGGGGCGGTGCGGATCAGCCATTTGCGGGTGCCGTCCTTCGACACCTGACGTTCGACGATCTCGGGGCGGGC
>NZ_JANJTL010000146.1 GCF_024711105.1 Brevundimonas sp.
GCTTCATCGCGCCCAAGACGGCGCCCCGCCCGGGCAAGGCGGCCTGAGGCCTAGACCTCCCCCGCCATCCGCCTCAGCGCCTCCTCGAACACCTCCGGCGGCTGGCCGCCGGAGATCAGCCACTTGTCCTCCACCACCACCGCCGGGACCGAGTTGATCCCCCGGCCGAGCCACAGGCGTTGCTCGGCGCGGACGGCGTCGGCGTAGCGGTCCTCGGCGAGGACGGCCCAGGCCTCGGCGCCGTCCAGGCCCGCGGCCTCGGCCGCGGCGACCAGGGTCGCCGGGTCGTTGAGGGGGCGGTTCCGGGTGAAGTGGGCGGTGAGCAGCTCAGCCTTCAGCCGGGCCTGCGCCTCCGGGCCGATCTCGCCGGCCCAGTGCAGCAGCCGGTGGCTGTCGAAGGTGTTCCAGATGCGGCTGTCCTCGGTCAGGTTCATCTCGAAACCCACCGCAGCCGCCCGCTCGCGGATGGCCGCCCGGTTGGCCGCCGACTGCTCGGGCGTGGAGCCGTACTTGCGGCCGATGTGCTCGACGATGTTCTCCCCGTCCGGGCCCATGTTCGGGTTCAGTTCGAACGGCCGGAAGCGGATCTCGCCCGTCACCTCGCCCTTCAGCCGCTCGAGCGCGGTGTTGAGGCTCCACAGCCCCACGGCGCACCAGGGGCAGACCACGTCCGAGACGAAGTCGATGCGCAGGGTCTTTGTCATGGGGCGCTCCTTCGGACCGCAGATAGGGTCCCTTCTCCCCTTGCGGGAGAAGGTGGCATGCGAAGCATGACGGATGAGGGGTCGCGCCGGCGCATCAGCCTTCGAAGGGCGGCTCAGCGGCGCGGTCCAGGCCGGATAGGCCTCGTCGACCCCTCATCCGACCTCGCTGCGCTCGGCCACCTTCTCCCGCAAGGGGAGAAGGTCAACGACGCCCGCTGGAGCTGGACCTCGGGCGCGGCCCCGCCCGGCGGAACCTCGGAACACCGGCCCGGGCCGTGCGGTTGTCCTTGTGAACCCCAAGCCAGAAAGGAGACCGAGATGTTTCACGACTTCGGCCGTGACCGACATGACCGCCACGATGACGACTGGCGCTATGACGAGGCGCCGCGCTTCGACGATCGCCGCGAGCATTCCGCGCGGGATGGCCGCCCCTATGACGAGGAGCGCAGCTGGGCCGAGCCGGGCGACGGCTATGGCCGCGAGATGCGCGACGAGCGGCCCCGGCGCGAGGACCCTCGCTATGTCGAGGCGCGCGAGCACGACGGCCGGCGCGACGTCCGCGACGACGGGGACGACCGGCGCGAGCGAGCGCGCGACGACTGGGACTTTGGCCGCACCGACCGGCGCTACAGCCTGAAGGACACGCGCCGCATGCTGCCGCGCGAGGAGACCGAGCGGCTGATCGCCTCGGACAAGGTCGAGGGCGCGCCGGTCTATGACCTGCACGGCCGCCGCGTCGGCGAGGTGCACAACTTCATGGTCGACAAGCGCTCAGGCCAGGTCGAGTACGCCGTGGTGCGCGTGCGCGGCGGCCTGTTCTCGGGCGAGGCCTATCGGCCCGTCGCCTGGCGCGACCTGGACTATGACGAGCGGCTGGACGGCTATCAGGTGGACGTCGAGCGGCGCGAGCTGCGCCACGACCGCTCCTTCGAGGAGCGCCGCTGACCTAGTGGCCTGACGCCTGGCGCGGCGAGGGGTCGTGATAGGCGCCCGCCGCCTGGGCCAGGACGAAGCGCCGGTCGCAGTAGCCGCACTCGACCGCCGTCTCGTCGCCCATGTCGAGATAGACGAGCGGATGGCCCAGCGCCCCGCCGCCACCGTCGCAGGCCACGCGGGTGGTGCTCACGGCGATCTCCTCGGGCGGCGGAACCGGAACCTCGGGGTGGCGCGGGGGCATGGCGGGCCTTGGTCTTGGCGTGGGCGAAGGGGCGACATAACTAGGCGGGGCGCGATGACGCGTCAAACGGCCGTATGGCCGCCTGTTTTCCCCTGCCGAAGGACGGCCCTGCCCTTGAGCGCTCCCGAGCCGACGCCCGACTACGCCCTTTCGGTCGAGGACCTGAGAAAGGTCTATCCGGGCCGCAAGGGCGCGCCCGACAAGGAGGCGCTGAAGGGGGTGTCGCTGCAGGTGCGGCGCGGCTCCATGTTCGGCCTGCTGGGCCCCAACGGCGCGGGCAAGTCGACCCTGATCAACATCCTGGCCGGGATAACCCGCAAGACCTCGGGCAAGGCCGTCATCTGGGGCCGCGACATCGACCAGCGGCCGCGCGACGCCCGCGCCGCGCTCGGCGTCGTGCCGCAGGAGATCACGGCGGACGTCTTCTTCTCCCCGCGCGAGGCGCTGGAGGTCCAGGCCGGCTTCTACGGCGTTCCGAAGCACGAGCGTCGTACCGACGAGCTGCTGGCCGCGCTGGGCCTGACGGACAAGGCCGACGCCTATGTCCGGGCCCTGTCGGGCGGCATGAAGCGGCGCCTGATGGTGGCCAAGGCGCTGGTGCACAATCCGCCGGTGCTGGTGCTGGACGAGCCGACCGCCGGCGTCGACGTCGAGCTGCGCCGCCAGCTCTGGGCCTATGTCCGTGAACTGAACGCGCGCGGCGTGACCATCATCCTGACCACCCACTACCTCGAGGAGGCCCAGGAGCTCTGCGACACCATCGCCATCGTGAACCGCGGCGAGGTGGTGGCCTGCGAACCCACCGGCCAGCTGCTGCGCCGCATGGACACCCGCAATGTCGTGGTCACGCCCGAGGAGCCCCAGGCTGCGCCGCCCCAACTCGCCGGCTTCGAGGTCGCGCCGCGCGGCGACAGCTTCGTGGTCACCTACCGCACCGGCCAGTCGAGCGTGGAGCAGGTTCTGGCCGCCGTGCGCGCCTCCGGCGTCACCATCCGCGACATCGCCACCGAGGACCCGGACCTCGAGGACGTCTTCGTCGCCATGACCTACGGCGACGCCAATCGCCCCGACCCGACAAAGGATTGAGCCCCGCCCGGTCCTGCTGTAAGCAGCGCCTCCGCCGCAAGGCCCACGCACCCGTAGCTCAGCTGGATAGAGCGTTGCCCTCCGAAGGCAAAGGTCACACGTTCGAATCGTGTCGGGTGCGCCAGTTTCCTCCTAGACCTAATCCGCCACGGGCCTGGGTGCGTTGCGCATGGCCAGCCAGAAGCCGGCGAGCGACAGGACGCCGATCACCACGCTGGTGACGGCGAGCGCAAGCGCAAGCTGGCTTTCGCCGCCCAGGGCCTGGCTGGCGGTGGTGACCACCAGCGGGGCCAGCCCGATGCCGATCAGGGCGCCCAGAATCATGAAGGCGCCCAGGCACAGGCCGCGCTCCTCATTGGGGACAAGGACGGCGATGGCCGTTGCGGTGACCAGGCCGGCGACGGTCCCGGCGATCATCAGCACGGTGAAGGCCAGGCCGAACAGTTCCGTCGAAGGCATCAGCGGATAGAGCGAGGCGGGCACGGCGATCACCGCCGCGATCAGGGCGGCCGTCAGGATGCCGCCGCGGCGCTTCCGCCTGTGGCCCCAGTCGGCGCCGAAGCCGCCGATGACGGACCCCACCACCCCGGCCAGGAGCAGGCCCCCGCCCATCCATCCGCCGAATTCGGCGGGGGTCAGGCCATAGTTGCGGACCAGCACCGGCGCGGCCCAGACGGCGGCGGCCATGTCGGCCATGACCACGCCCACCTGGCCAACGAACAGCGGCACGAGGAAGCCTCGCCGCGCCCACAGCGCCTTCGCCACGGCCTTGACCGCGGCGTTGGCCTGCTCGACCTCGTGGCGCTCGGGCTCGCGCAGCAGGAGCAGCGGCAGGGTCAGGACCGCCGAGCCGATGGCGAACCACAGGCTGACCGAGCGCCAGGGCTCCAGGCCCATCAGCGACGGGGCGCTGTTCTCCATCACGGCGCCCAGCAGGGCCCCGCCGATTGCGAAGGCCAGCGCCCCGCCGACCACATTGCCGAGCGACAGCAACAGCAGCGACCGGCCGCGCCGCTCGGGCATGCACATGTCGGCCGCGACCGAGATGGCCACGGGCACCACGAAGTTGCCGGCCGCGCCGGCGAGCATCCGGGCCACGAACAGCAGGTTGAAGTCCTGGGCGAAGGCGGTCAGCGCCATGCCCGCCGTCCACACCACCGACAGGCCGATGAGGATGCGAACGCGGTTGGAGTGATCCGCCAGCCAGCCGAGCGGCAGGGCGATCAGCGCCATGGGCACGGCCACGGCCACCCCCTGGATCAGGCCCAGCTGCACGTCACTGAGGCCCAGGGTCTGCTTGGCGGCTTCCTGCAGCGGCGAGAAGACCGTGCGCATGGTCGCGCCGGCCGTGACGGCAATGGCCAGGACCAGGATCGCGCCCCACAGGGTCCGGCGGATCGGCGGCGCCTCGGGCGCGGCGGTCGCGGTCAGGGTCTCGGCCATGAGGTCAGTCCTTGCGAAAAGGGGAGGCGAGCGGTTCACCAGCAGGTGTAGCCGCCGTCGGTGAGCACGATGGAGCCGGTCGTCAGGCTGGAGGCGTCCGACGCCAGGAACAGGATGGCCGAAGCGACCTCTTCCGGCTCGCCGAGGCGGGCCATGGGGGTGGAATCGATCCAGCGCTTGAACATCGGCGCCTCGCGGTCGGCGAAGGCGTTGAGCGGCGTGGCGATGTAGGTCGGGGCCACCGCGTTGACGCGCACGCCGCGCCCGCCCCACTCGGCCGCGAGCGAGCGGGTCAGGTGGTGCACGGCGGCCTTGGACGCGTTGTAGTGGGCCTGGCCCTGCGGCCGGTTGACGATGAAGCCGGACATCGAGCCAACGTTGACGATCGAGCCCGACCCTTGGGCCAGCATGTGCCGCCCGAAAGCGCGCGCGCACCAGAAGGTCCCGTTCAGGTTGACGTCGAGCACCTTGAGCCAGCGTTCGTTCGACATATCCTCGGCGTCGATCTCCGAGAGCGCGATGCCTGCGTTGTTGACCAGCACGTCAACGCGGCCGTGGCGGGCCGCGATCTCGTCGGACACCTCCGAGACGCGGGCGGAGTCGGTGACGTCCATAATCACGCCCTCAGCGGCGTAACCCTTGTCAGCGAGGGCCGCGATGGCGGCGTCGAGCGCGTCCTGCGTCAGGTCGCCGATCACGACCTTCGCCCCGGCCTCTGCGAACGCTTCGGCCGTCGACAGGCCGATGCCGGACGCGCCTCCGGTGACGAAGGCGACGCGGTCGGTCAGCTTGAAGCGTCCGAGATACATGCGCCTCAGGGCCGCCAGCTGCGGGCGATGGGGAAGTCGGCGTCCGTCTCGGTGCGGACCTCGCCCTTGGCCAGCTGGAACACCTGGCGCGAGTCGGCCGTGTATTCCGGCCAGGGCAGGGAGCCGTCCTTGGCGAAGTCCACCCAGATCCGGTGGATGCGGCCGGCCAGCTCGGTGGGCGCGGTTTCGCCCAGGATGCCCTTGGGACCGACGCCCTTTTCGACCGTGTCGAAGACGAACGGCACGTCGATGCCGTGGCAGGCTCCGAGTTCGCCGTTGCAGGCCGGCGACCGCCAGTCGAATTCGTACATGTGGGTCCGGCCCTTGTGGGCGGCCGCGAAGACGCGCGCGGGCCAGCGAAACACCAGGTCGCTCAGCGCCTCGGTGAAGGCGTGGCCGGCGCGCTTGCCGGGCTTGCGGTAGGCCTTGAGAATGGCCCCCGCGTTCCGCTCGACCCGGCCGAGCAGGAACCGTGCGAGGAAGCCGTTGATCTTTGCGCGGACGCCGGTCGGGACGAAGTAGAGGTTCATCTCCTCGGCATTGGTCCCGATCAGCAGGTCGACCTCGGCGCCGGCGCCGTTCTGAACAGCCTCCAGCGGCTGGACGGGCAGCAGGTCGTCGCCGTGGACCGGCGTGAACTTCGACAGGCCGTAGGTCGGCTCTCGCCCGTTGCTCCCACGCAGGTCGAGGCCGGAGTTGGGCTGCTGCACCTTGGCCAGCGCGTCCATGCCCTGCTGCAACGTGGTGCGACGGAAGCCCTCCGCAGTCGCGGGCACGCCCATGAGCTTGGAGATGCGTCGCGTGACCTTTCGGTTGGTCTCGATCGACCGGGTCATGGATCCGTGGCCGCTCTGGATGATGGCGCGCCGGAACAGGCCCCTGGCCCTGGGCGCCGCCATCAGGTCGGCGATCGACATGGCCCCGGCCGACTCACCGAAGACGGTCACGTTCGACGGGTCTCCCCCGAAGGCCGTGATGTTGGCCTGGACCCACTCCAGCGCGCAGATCATGTCGCGCAGGCCCAGGTTGGTCGGGGCGCCTTCGAGCGGCAGGAAGCCCTCGACGCCGACGCGGTAGTTGATGGTGACGCAGATCACCCCGTCACGGGCGAAGGTCGCGCCGTCGTGCGCGGGGGCCGAGCCGGCGCCGCCGACCCAGGCGCCGCCATGGATGAAGACCATGACCGGCAGGCCGGCGACCTTCTCGTCGGGCGTCCAGACGTTGAGGTTCAGATAGTCGTCGCCCTGAACCCAGCCGCTGCCCACGAGGGGTGCGATGTCCAGCGCCTCAAAGTCGGCGAGCTGGTAAGGCGCGGTCGGGCCGAACCTGGTTGCATCACGCTCGCCCTCCCAGGCGCGATGCGGTTGAGGCGCCTTGAAGCGAAGCGGCCCGACCGGCGCGGCGGCGTAGGGAATCCCCAGGAATCGCGCGACGCCGTTCTCGCGCACGCCGCGCACCTTGCCGCTCGAAATGGATACGACCGTCTGGATCATGCGCCACACTTAGCCGGACCCCCGCCCGCGCACGACGCACAAGCCTGTGCAGGCCTGCACGGCGGCCTTGCAGCGCGCCGGGCGGTTTGCAGATCCCTCCGGCGGCGGACAAGGATTCATGCCGCTCGGCACAGACTGTGGCGCCGAGACGGCTTCCCTCGCCGAACGCTGACCTGTCAGATAGGTCTCGCATACATCGGCGCGCACCTGCGTCCGGGAGGAAATCCGAATGCGTTATCGTAAGGCGCTACTGCTGGGGGCCAGCGCGCTCGCCTCGCTCTCCATCGCCAACACCGCCGCCGCCCAGGACGGGCAGGAGGACGCCACCGCGGTGGGCGAAGTCATCGTCACGGCGCGCAAGCGCGAGGAGAGGCTCTTCGACGTGCCGGTCGCGGTGACGGCTGTCACCTCCGAGACGCTCGAGGATCGTCAGTTCCAGACCATCCGCGAGATCGCGCAGGTCACGCCCGGGCTGAACATCAACTCCGACGCAGCTGGCCGGGGCTTCATCTCCATCCGCGGCGTCGGCATCACCCTGCTGGACAACGTCCAGCCGGGCGTCGGCATCTTCGTCGACGGAGTCTACCAGGCCAATACCTCCTATCTGAACAGTCCGACTCTCGCGGTGGAGCAGGTGGAGGTCCTGCGCGGTCCGCAAGGCACCCTGTTCGGCCAGAACACCTTGGGCGGCGCGATCAACATCACCACCCGGCAGCCCTCGGACGTGGTCGAAGGCCGGATCAGCGCGGCCTACGCGGGGCCCGATAACTTCTACACGGTCGGCGGCACCATCGCGGGTCCGATCGTGGAAGGCGCGATCCAGGGTCGACTGTCGATCGGCACGCAGAACCGCGACGGCTTCGTCGAAAACAGCCTGCTGGGCTACGACGACGCCAACCGCCTACATCAGGACACCATCCGCGGCGCGCTTCGCTTCGTGCTTCCGGCCAATGCGGAACTGACCGTCAACGCCTACTACGACAACGTCGAGGGAACGCTCCCGCTCTACGCCGTAACCACCGGACCGACGGATTACCGCGACGACAGCCAGTACAACGTCCGCTCGGAGTCGGACTATGACTACTCGGGACTGAACGGCCGCCTCATCGTGCCCTTCGGCAACACCGATATGACCGTCATCGTGGCCCACGACCGCCGTGACTTCGAAGGCGCGGGCGACTCGGACTTCCAACCGATCCCGCTGGCCACCGGCACCGGTTTCGGAGAGCTGCGCACCACCACGGGCGAGGCGCGCTTCGACACCCGCTGGAGCGACACCCTGTCGACCCTGGTCGGCGTCTTCGCCTCGACCCAGGACAGCTTCTCGTCGTCCACCACCACCATTACGCCGCTCGGCATCTCCTCGACGGCGACGGCCGACACGGACATCAACCTGTGGGCCGGCTTCGGCACCGTATTCTGGAACTTCGCGCCGGAGTGGGAGCTCTCGGTCGGCTTGCGCTTCGACCATCAGACCGTGGACTCGGTCGCCGGCACCGGCTTCTCGTCCAGCTACGAGGCTGATGAGTGGCAGCCGCGGGTGGCACTTCGCCGGTCCTTCGGCGAGTCGATGGTCTACGCCTCGATCGCGCGCGGCTTCCGCGGCGGCGGCGCCAACGGCCCGGGCGCGCCGAACCCGCTGTGGGATGGCGACTCGGTCTGGACCTACGAGCTGGGCGGCCGCACCCGCATGGCGGGCGGCGACGTCTTGCTCTCGGGCGCGGTCTTCTACAACGACTACAGCGATGTGATCGGTCAGAACTCGCTGGCGCCGTCGACCACGGGCGTCGGCATCGTGGGCATCAACCTGAATTCGGGTGACGCCCGCGCCATCGGCATCGAGGGTGAGTTCACCGCCTTCGTCACCGACGCCTGGACCGTGCGCGGCGGCTTCGTCTTCCAGAACGCGCGTTTCACCGACACCGCGCGCTACACGGCCACGACCGGCCGGACCCTGCCGAGCGACCGCTTCCCGTTCGAGCCGGACTGGACCGTCAGCCTGCAGACGAACTACGTCGTACCCTTCCAGGGCGGCGAGCTCGACTTCTCGGCCGGCGTCTTCGGCAAGGGCGACCGCCAGGGCGCGTCCCTGTCGAACACCTTCTCGCCGCAGCTGGAGGAATATTTCCTCGCCAATGCGACGATCGCCTGGCGCCGGGACAACCTCGAGCTGGCGGTGTTCGCGAACAACCTGTTCGATACGGAGTACTATGAATCCTACATCGACAGTTCGGTGCTGACCGTGGCCGGCCTGCCGGCGCTGGGCAGCCTGGGCCTGATCGGCGACGGTCGCCGCGTCGGGGTTCGCCTCGGCTACGACTTCTAAGGCATACTCCCAGGGGTGTGGGGGTTGAGGGCTCGTCGGCGACCGCCGGCGGGCCTTCGCGCTTCAGGCCTGGACATTTGGAGGACGCGTGAGGATCGCCAGCCCCCTGGACTATCGTGAACGGGCGCGCCGGCGCCTGCCGCGGTTCCTGTTCGACTACATCGACGGCGGCGCCTACGCCGAGGTCACGCTGCGCCGGAACATCGAGGACCTGGAGGCGGTCGCCCTGCGCCAGCGGGTGCTGCGGGACGTTTCGAAGATCGACCTCTCAACCGAGCTGTTCGGTCGGCGGCAGTCCCTGCCGGTCGTGCTGGGGCCGGTCGGCCTGAGCGGCCTGTCGGTGCGGCGCGGCGAGGTTCAGGCTGCGCGCGCCGCCGACAGGGCGGACGTGCCGATGTGCCTTTCTACCATGTCGGTCTGCTCGCTCGACGAGGTGGCGGCCGTGGTCTCCGCACCGCTCTGGTTCCAGCTCTACATGACGCGCGATCGCGGCTTCATGCGTGACCTGCTGGCTCGGGCGCGAGATGCAAGATGCCGGACCCTGGTGGTGACCGTCGATCTGCCGGTGGCGGGCGCCCGCTACCGCGACGTGCGATCAGGCCTCGTCCCGTCCCCCGGCCTCGCCGGTCGGGTCGCCCGCTGGGCCCAGATCGCTTCGCGTCCTGGTTGGGCTTGGGACGTCGGCCTCCACGGCCGGCCGCATCAGCTCGGCAACATCGCGCCCATGCTCGGCCGCGACTCGGGGCTGGAAGATTTCTTCGGCTGGATCGGGGCGAACTTCGATCCGAGCGTGACCTGGAAGGATCTCGATTTCATCCGCGCCAACTGGGATGGTGCGCTGGTCCTCAAGGGCGTTCTCGACCCCGACGACGCGCGCGAGGCCGTCCGCGTAGGCGCCGACGGCATTGTCGTCTCCAACCACGGCGGGCGTCAGCTGGACGGCGTCGTCTCCAGCGCCCGCGCCCTGCCCGTGATCGCCGAGGCGGTCGGCGACCGCATGACTGTGCTGGTCGACGGAGGCGTCCGATCGGGCCTCGACGTCGTGCGCATGCTGGCGCTGGGCGCGAAGGGCGTCCTGCTGGGCCGGGCCTGGGCCTACGCGCTGGCCGGCGGCGGACAGGCGGGCGTGGCGCATCTGCTAAAGCTGATCGAGGCGGAAATGCGCGTCGCCATGGCGCTTACCGGCGCGACGCGTCTGGCGGACCTCGGCGAGGCGTGCCTGGATCGAACCTGACCAGCGCCACCTGTCATACAGGTATTGACAGACCTGTCTGACAGGTATCTATTCCCGGATAACGAGCTCTCAGAGCCGACCGGGAAGGAACGCCATGACCGAAGCCACCCCGCACATTGCGCCGGAGCTGGATCTCGACCTCGGGGAGCAGCTTCGCGCCTTCATCGACGGCGGCGGCCAGGGCGCCTGGCGCGCCGTGGCGCGAGGCGGCGGCGCCGCCGTCATCCGCTGCACCCTGCGCTGGCCGGCCGAGGGCCGCACGGGACTCGTCGCACGGCTGACGCTGCGTTCGGCCGGCGATCTCGACGGTCTGGGGGATGACGCCTGCGAGCCCGGCGACCTCTGCCTGACCCTCCTGGCCCACGGCGACTTCGCCCGCGTCGTCGAGCAGCGCAGCGGGGATTACTATCTGCCAGAGGCCCTGACCGGCCTCGCCCTGGCCGCCGCCTTCCCGTCGATCTCGGGGCCCGGACTGGACCTCTACCGCCGCGCCAAGTGCCAGGAGTTCGCCTGCGAGATCCTGGAACGCGCCGCCACCCTGTCGCTGACGCCCAACGCCTCCTCGGCCGGCCTGTCGATGGCCGAGATGGAGCGCCTGATCGAGGCTCGCCGCGTCATCATGAGCCGCTTCGACGAGAAGCTGACCCTCGACGTCATCAGCCGCGCCTGCGGCCTGAACCGCGCCAAGCTGACCCAGGGCTTCCGCGACGTCTTTGGCCAGACCGTGGCCGAATGCCTGGCCGAGCAGCGCCTGCTCAAGGCCGCCGCCGACCTGCGCTCGACCAGCCGGCCGGTCTCCACCATCGGCTACGGGGCGGGCTATCTGAACAACGCCAGCTTCGCCCGGGCCTTCGCAAAACGGTTCGGCATCCCGCCGACCACCTATCGCCGCGCCGGCGGCGCGCCGCTCGCCCTCGCCGCCTGACACGGGACGCGCTAGCTTGACCGCCGTGAGCATCCAGCCCCAGCCCGACGAGACCCGCGTCCAGTTCGTGATGCGCCAGGTGGCCGAGCATATCGGCCGCGAGGGCCTCAAGGTCGGTGATCAACTGCCCTCCGAGACCCGTTTCGGCGAGATGCTGGGCGTCAGCCGTCCCGTCGTGCGCGAAGCCTTCGGCGCGCTCGCCGCGCTCAACGTCATCGATATCGCCAACGGCAGGCGGCCGCGCGTCAGCGCCATGAAGGCGTCGCTGTTCTCGGCCTCGCTGGACCACGCCGTCCGCACCGAGCAGATCAGCATCCAGGACGTCTGGGAGACCCGCCGGCTGCTCGAGACCGAGACCATCGCGCTCGCCGCCGTGCGCCGCACCGAGGAGGAGGCCGCACGCATCACGGCGCTCGCCGCCGCCATGGCCAAGGCGCCGCCGCTGTCGGACGAGCTGATGCGGCTGGACCTGGCGCTCCACAAGGCCATCGCCGAAGCCAGCCGCAACACCCTGATCGCCCGCATCATCGCCTCCTTCGAGCCGATGCTGGAGACGGCGATCCCCGCCGCCTGGAGCGTCGTGCGGTCCGACGAGCACCACGCGCAGCTGCTGGTTCGGCACGCCGCCCTGGCCGAAATGATCCGTCTGCGCGATCCCGATGGGGCCCGCCAGGCCATGGACGACCATTTCGACCGCTCGGTCGCGGCGCGCCTGCCCACCAGCTGACACCCGGTCAGGCACAGGCTCGGAGCCGCGAGGCAAACGCCCGCCCCGCGCTGAAATCGGCCGCTTCCGGTATTCTTCAGCCATGAACGCTCGCCAATCGAACCTCCGCGACGCCTCGGCCAACCAGGCCGCCATCGCCGAGTTGGCCGCGCGTTTCGGCGACGCCCTGTCGACGGCGGAGGCCGTGCGCCGCAATCACGCGACGGTCGAAGGCTTCCACCCCTATCTGCCGGCCGACGCGGTTCTCATGGCGCGCTCGACCGAGGAGGTGGCCGAGGCGGTGCGTATCTGCGCGCGGCACGGCTTCCCGGTCATCCCCTACGGGGCCGGCTCTTCGGTCGAGGGTCATGTCCTGGCGCCCCGCGGCGGCCTAAGCCTCGACCTGTCGGAGATGAACGCCATTCTCCAGGTCAACGCCGCCGACCTGGACTGCCGGGTCCAGGCGGGTGTCACCCGCAAGCAGCTGAACTCCGAGCTGCGCGACCAGGGCTTGTTCTTCCCCGTCGATCCGGGCGCCGACGCCACCATCGGCGGCATGGTCGCGACCAACGCCTCGGGCACCACCACCGTCCGCTACGGCGGCATGCGGGCCAATGTCCTGGGCCTGACGGTGGTCCTGGCCGACGGCCGCGTGATCACCACCGGCGGCCGGGCCCGCAAATCCTCGGCCGGCTACGACCTGACCAACCTGTTCACAGGTTCGGAGGGCACGCTCGGCGTGATCACCGAGATCCAGCTACGCCTGCACGGCGTGCCCGAGGAGACGATCGCCGCCGTCTGCCCCTTCCAGACGCTGCAGGGCGCAGTCAACACCGTCATCGAGGCGGTCCAGTACGGCATCCCCATGGCCCGCATGGAGCTGCTCGATGCGCTCTCGATGAAGGCCTTCAACGCCTACGGCCAGGCCGACTACGCGGAGACCCCGACCCTGTTCCTCGAGTTCCAGGGCCAGTCCGTGGCGGTCAAGGAGCAGGCTGAGCTGGTCGCCGAGCTGTGCGCCGCCAACGGTGGCGGCGAGTTCCGCTGGGCCGCCGCCCAGGAAGAGCGCGACGCCCTGTGGGACGCCCGGCACAAGGCCTATTTCGCCGCCATGGCGCTGCGCCCCGGCGCATCCGCGGTGATCACCGACGTCTGCGTGCCGGTCTCCCGCCTGGCCGAAGCCATCCTCGAGACCCGCGCCGACATCGACGAGGCGGGTGTCACCGGTCCCATCCTCGGCCACGTCGCCGACGGCAACTTCCACTGCATCCTGCTGGTGGACCCCGCGAACGCCGCCGAGGTCGCCGCAGCCAAGTCCCTCAGTGACCGCATGGTCCGACGCGGCCTCGACATGGGCGGCACCTGCACCGGCGAGCACGGCGTGGGCCTGGGCAAACAGCACCACCTGATCGCCCAGCACGGCGAGGCGGTCTCGGTCATGGCCGGCCTGAAACGCGCGCTGGACCCGGCGAACCTGATGAATCCCGGCAAGATATTCGCCGTTTGACGCGGCCGCTCAGTGAAAGTCCCGTGAGCCCGGCAGGATGCGCACGTCCCGCGGGTGCCTGACGGAGCCTTTGGGGCCGTAGGCGAACTCGTCGGCGCCTGAGAGCTGGACGCGGGTGTCGTGGTCCTCGGACAGGCGGCGGAGCTCGGCGGAGCGGTCGACGATCCGGCGGGTCATGACGTGGGTGACGCCCTCGGGGCTCTTCTCGACCGTGCCGTGGACCTCCATGAGGCGGGCGCTCATCACCTCGCGGCGGTATTCCTCGAACTTGTCGGCCCACATGATGATGTTGGCCACGCCGGTCTCGTCCTCGATGGTCACGAAGATGGCCTTGCCGCCGCCCGGCCGCTGGCGGACCAGGACGACGCCGGCGATCTTGACCAGCGCCCCGTGCGGCAGGTCGGCGAGCGCGGCGCAGGACCGGACCCGCTCGGCCTCAAAGACGGGCCGCAGGATGCTCATGGGGTGCGCCTTCAGGCTGAGGCGCGTGGTCTGGTAGTCGGCCGCGACGTGCTCGCCCAGCCGCATGAGAGGCAGCGCCGCGTCCGTCTCCTCGCCCAGCTCGCGCGCCTGGGCCGCCTGGAACAGCGGCAGCGCATCGTCGTCGGGCAGGCGGCGCACCGCCCACAGCCCTTCGCGCCGGTCCAGGCCCATCGAGCGGAAGGCGTCGGCGTCGGCGAGCTTGCGCAGGGCCGCGACCGTCAGGCCGCCGCGCCGCAGCAGGTCCTCGACGCTGTCGTAGGGGCGGTTCCGGCGGGCGGCCAGTTCGTCCGCCCAGGCCTCGCGGAAGCCGTCGATCTGGCGGAAGCCCAGCCTGAGCGCCAGCGCGCCGGGCGGCCCCTCCAGGGTGTTGTCCCAACAGCTGTGGTTCACATCGATCGGCCGGACCTCGACCCCGTGCTCCTGGGCGTCGCGCACGATCTGGGCAGGCGCATAGAAGCCCATCGGCTGGCTGTTCAGGAGCGCCGCGGCGAAGACCGCCGGGTAGCGGCATTTGATGAAGCTGGAGATGTAGACGAGCCGCGCGAAGGAGGCCGCGTGGCTTTCCGGAAAGCCATAGGAGCCGAAGCCCTTGATCTGGTCGAAGCAGCGCTGGGCGAAGGCGGGATCGTAGCCGCGCGCGATCATCCGGCTGACGAAGCGGTCCTCGTAGGTGTGGAGCGTCCCGTCGCCGCGGAAGGTGCCCATGGCCTTCCTCAGTCCGTTGGCCTCCCGGTCGGTGAACTGGGCCGCCACCATGGCCACCTTCATGGCCTGCTCCTGGAAGAGGGGCACGCCCAGGGTCTTCCTCAGCACCTGCTCCAGCTCGTCCGGGGGCCCGTGCTCGGGGGACGGCGACTGGTACTCGACGGGCTCCAGCCCGTGGCGGCGGCGCAGATAGGGGTGGACCATATCCCCCTGGATCGGGCCGGGCCGCACGATCGCGACCTGGATGACCAGGTCATAGAACTCCCGCGGCCTGAGACGCGGCAGCATGTTCATCTGGGCCCGGCTCTCGACTTGGAAGACGCCCAGGGAGTCGCCCTTGACCAGCATATCGTAGACGTCGGCCTGCTCGGACGGGACGGTCGCCAGCTCGTAGTTCGCGCCGGTCTCGTGCACCCTCATCAGGTCGAAAGCCTTGCGGATGCAGGTCAGCATGCCGAGCGCCAGGATATCGACCTTCATCAGGCCGAGCGCGTCGATGTCGTCCTTGTCCCATTCGATGAAGGTGCGGTCGGCCATGGCCGCGTTGCCGATCGGGACCAGTTCGTCCAGCCGCCCGCGCGTGAGCACGAAGCCCCCCACGTGCTGGCTGAGGTGGCGGGGAAAGCCTAGCAGCCGCTGGGCCATCCGCACGGCTCGCCGGATCATGGGATTGGCGGGGTCGAGCCCGGCCTGGCGGATGTGATCGTCGGGGATGTCCGAGCCCCAGTGGCCCCACTGGGTTCCCGCCAGCCGGGCGGTGACGTCCTCGGTCAGGCCCAGGGCCTTGCCGGCCTCCCGCATGGCGCTGCGCGGCCGATAGTGGATCACGGTCGCGGCGATGCCGGCGCGATGGCGGCCATAGCGCTCGTAGATGTGCTGGATGATCTCCTCGCGCCGCTCGTGCTCGAAGTCGACGTCGATGTCGGGCGGCTCGTTGCGGTCCGCCGACAGGAAGCGCTCGAACAGCACGTCGTTGCAGGCCGGGTCCACCGAGGTGATGCCCAGCACGTAGCAGACCGCGGAGTTGGCCGCCGAGCCGCGTCCCTGGCACAGGATGCGCCGGTCCTCGGCGACGCGGACGATGTCGTGGATGGTCAGGAAATAGGGCGCCAGGTTGCGCTCGCCGATATAGGCCAGCTCCTTGTTCAGGGTGGCCCGGACCTTGTCGGGCACGCCGTCCGGATAGCGGACGTCGGCGCGCCGCCAGGTCAGCTCCTCCAGCCAGGCCTGGGGCGTCCGGCCCGGCGGAATGGGCTCCTCCGGATACTCGTAGCGGAGCTCTCCCAGGTCGAAGGCGATGCGGGCCAGGAAGTCGCGGCTTTCGGCCAGGGCCCGGGGCGCGGCGCGGAACAGGCGCTCCATCTCCTGCGGCGTCTTGAGATGGCGCTCGGCGTTGGCCTGCAGCAACCGGCCGGCCTGGTCGATCCGCACCCCTTCCCGAATGCAGGTCAGGACGTCCTGGAGGTCCCGCTCCCCGGCGGCGTGATAGAGGACGTCGTTGGTGGCGATGAGCGGCGTCCCGGCGGTCTCTGACAGTCGGACCAGGGCCGAGAGCCGCCTCTGGTCCTGACCACGATAGGTCATGGCCGCGCCCAGCCAGACCGACCCCGGGGCGGCGGCTGAGACCTGGCCCAGCGCCCTGTCGAACCCGCCCAGGCGAGCGGGCGGCATGACGATGAGCAGCAGGCCCTCGGGGTCGGCCAGCAGGTCCGGCAGGCGCAGGCGGCACTCGCCCTTCCTGCCGCACAGATTGCCTTTGGTCAGCAGGCGGCACAGCCGGCCCCAGCCGTGGCGGGTTTCCGGATAGGCGAGGATCTCGGGCGCGCCGTCCTCGAAGACCAGCCGCGCGCCGATGGCCAGCTTGAAGTCGTGGGCGCGACGCTGGATCTCCTCGCGCAGGTCGGGATCGTCGAGCGGATTGGGGACATAGGCGATCTCGCCGGGCCCGCCGCCCTGGCGGATCACCGTGGGCGGCGACAGGCCGTCCTCGCGCAGGCTCTTCAGCGCCGCCCAGGCGCGCGCCACCCCGGCCAAGGTGTTCCGGTCGGCGATCCCGAGACCCGACAGGCCGAGCCCGATGGCCGTCAACACCATGTCCTGGGGCCGCGACGCCCCCCTCAGGAAGGAAAAGTTGGTCGCCGCCGCCAGCTCCGCATAGGCGGTCATGCGAACAGGCCGTGGATGAACCAGCGGGGCTCGTCCGCCTCGCCGTAGAGGCCCTGGCGGAACAGCCAGAAGCGTCGGCCCTGGCGGTCCTCGACCCGATAGTAGTCGCGGGTGCGGCCGTCGGGCTCGCGCCACCACTCGGGCGCGATGCGCTCAGGGCCTTCAGCGCGGGCCACTTCATGCATCACCCGGCGCCAGCGGAAGCGGCGCGGCGGGCTGTCGGGGGCCAGGGCCAGGGTTTCGATCGGCTGGGGCGGATCGAACATACGCAGGGGCCGCGTGGGGACTTCGTCCGGCTCCGGATCCGGCCAGTCAGGCTGGGCGCGCGAGGCGGCGACCAGGCCCATGGCCCTTTCGGGCAGATGGCTGTCGCGCGGCTCGAAACGCAGCACCGAGGCCTCGCCCAGCCGCGCCGCCAGCCGGTCGACCAGCCCATCGAGATCGGCGGAGCGATCGGAGCCTCCCTCCAGTCCGACTTGCGCATAGGGCAGCCGCTCGGCGACCCGCACCGACAGGCGCAGCTGGTCGAAGCCGAAGCCGGGGTCCAGAGGATTGGCCAGCGCCGCCATCCGCTCCTGAAACAGGCGCTTGATCGCTGCCGCGTTCCGCGACGGGCGACCGGTGCGGACCGCGATCCGTCGGGTCCGGCCATCGACGCGGAAGAAAGCAGCCTCGAACACCCGGCCGCCCTCCCCGGTCCGCTCCAGCCGGGCGACGGCCATGTCGATCAGGTCTGACAGGACGCGCTCCACCTCCTCGGTCCCGGTGATCGGCTCGGCCAGGACGAGGTCGACGACGCAGGGGTCGGGCGGGCGCACCGGCGTGATGCGGACATCCTCCAGCCCGAGCGTACGGTCCAGCCGGGCCGTCATGGCTGCGCCGAAGCGCGCCCTCAGCGCCGCGCGGGGCCGGTCGTCGAGATCGGCCAGGGTCTTCAGCCCGGCGCGCAGCAGCGCCTGCTGGTCGGCCGCGGCCAGCTCCAGGGCGGCGACCGGAAGCCGCCGCGCCGCCGGCAGGTCCAGGCCTTCGGGGATCACCCCGCCCGCTCCGAAGCGGACCAGGGCCCGCGCCGCTTGGGGCGTGCCGGCCATAGCGGCCCGCGCCTGGAGGCCGAGCCGTCCGCTCCGGTCGAGCACCGTCTTGAGCATGGTGTCTTCGCCGCCGAAGAGATGGGCGCAGCCGGTGACGTCCAGCATCAGGCCGTCGGGCCCCTCCAGCGCGGCCATCGGGGTGAACCGGTCGAAGTCGGCCAGCACCCGCCGGAGCAGTCCGGCGTCCTTCTCCGGGCGGTGGATCAGGCTGCGGATCCGGGGCGTGCGGGCCCGGGCGTCGGCGAGCGTCATGCCGACGGACAGTCCCAGTTTCAGCGCTGCCGGCTCGCAGGCCGTCAGGCGCAGTGCGCCCTTGACTGTCTCGACCAGGACGACCGGCGTCTCAGCCGGCGCGCCGGAGGACGGCGACATCCGCAGCCGCAGCCGCAGCCGGTCGGTCGGCAGAAAGGGGAACCACACCGCCAGATAGCGGCGGGCGCTCGACGAAAGATCGCGTGGCACGATCCCACTCCACGAAATACGCTTGGGGCGAGGCCCCGGATCGGCTGCGCAGCAGCCGGACAGAAAAGGCCGGACGGCCCGGCGCATTGGCCTCGAGTGCGACAGACGGCATGGACTGGACGGACCACCGGGTCTCGGCCGCGCTGGGCTCCGGCTCGGCGCCCGCCCGCACCACCAGCAGGCTCACGCGCGAGACCTGGGCGGCCAGGGACAGGCGCCGGGTGGCGGTTAGGTCCAGCACCTTGGGCCGCCCCCACACCCCGATCACGACAGCGGCGAGCGCGGGGCAGCGGGCCCCCTCGAGGGCGGCGCGCAGCAGGCTGGTCGGATCGCGCGCCCGCACCAGGATCAGCCTGCGGGGATCCACCCCCATCTCGGCGAGACCCGGCGCATAGAGCCCGCCCGCCTCATGGTCGACCATGTCCTGGGAGACCCAGAGGACCGGCCGGCTTCCGGCACGCTCGGCCAGCAGGGCGGCGAAGCCGAAGGCCGATGGACTGTCGCCTCCGGCCTCCGCATAGACCTCATGCAGCCCGCCTCTGAGCAGGCCGCCGCCGAGGGCGGAGTCCAGCCGGTCGATCCCGAGGGTGAAACGGCCGGCGTCGCTGGGCGCCCGGTCCTCGATCGAGGCCAGCCGGCGCCGCAACGCCTCCAGCCTTTGAGGAGAGGCGCGCATGAATGTTTCCTATTTGTTCTCATAGGGACTCCGACCGCTTCGAGAGTCAATCGCCGAATCCGTCAGGCCCGGACGTAGCTGTGGGGCGAGGTTTCCCTCGCCCCACGTCTGAACCTAGACCTTGGCCGAGCGGGACATGATCCAGCGGTAGAGGACCAGGGTCAGCACCGCGAAGACCACGATGCCCACCGTCATGGCCGGCCAGCCCTCGCCGACGCCCAGCACCGCGGCCCAGTCGGCGTTGCCGGTGCCGACGATGGTCGCGGCGTTCAGCACCCCGAACAGGCTCTCGCCGACGATCAGGCCCGAGGCCAGCAGCACGCCCATGCGGCGGGCCACCTCACCGTAGGACTTCCCGGCTACGGTGCGGTTGTAGATGAAGCCGCAGACCGCGCCGATGACCAGCATGAAGGTCACCGCCGCCGGCAGGTAGAAGCCGATGCCCACCGCCAGCGGCGGCAGCTTGATCTTGTTGCCGCTGACCCGCCGGGCCACCTCGTCCAGGATGATCACGGCCACGCCGATCACGGCGCCGACCCCGATCAGGTCCCAGCGCAGGTCGCCGGAGATCACCCCGCGCGCCAGCGCCGAGATCAGCGTCGCCTGGGGCGCCGCCAGCGGCTGGTCGGCGATGCCGGCCGGTCCGCCCTCGAAGCCGAAGGCGGCGTTCAGCTGGTTCAGCACGAACGGGATGACGAGCGCCCCGGCCACGCAGCCGATGATCAGCGCCGTCTGCTGGCGCCAGGGCGTGGCCTGGACCAGCTGGGCCGTCTTGAGGTCCTGCAGGTTGTCGTTGGCGATGACCGCCACGGCGAAGACGATGGCGGTCACGATCAGGGCGAAGGCCACCACCGACGGATCCGCCGGCAGACCGCTGATGCCCAGAACGACCAGCATCAGCAGCGAGGCGATGACGATGGCCAGGATGCCGACGCCCGAAACCGGGCTGTTCGACGAGCCGATCAGGCCGGCCATGTAGCCGCAGATGGCCGCCACGGCGAAGCCGATGACGATGACGTAGATCAGCCCGCCGACGACCAGCAGCATCCCGGCCGAGCCCAGGCCCATGGCGGTGGACACCACCGACAGCAGCACCCCGATGCCGCCAAGCGACACCAGCGACAGCAGGGCCACGGTGGTGATCGGGATGTCCTGCTCGACGATGTCGAGCGCCTCGCCAGACTGACGACGCTTGTTGGCGGCCAGGGCCGAGGTCAGGCCGCCGATCAGCGGACCGGCCAGCTTGATCAGGGTCCAGATAGCCGCCACGCCGAGGACCCCGGCGCCCATGAAGCGGACCTCGTTGCGCCCCACGGTTCCGGCCAGCTCCTCGGCCGGCGCGCCCGCCAGACCCGCCGCGATCGAGGCA